>CAMLPA010000108.1 GCA_946481605.1 uncultured Flavihumibacter sp.
GGATCCACAAATATGGAAGTGCGGATGCCAGCGTTCCGGAAGATATTAATCGTTTCTACGAGGTAATTCTTGTGTTCAATAGTATTCCATCCGTGGTCGCTGGTGAGTTGACCATCAGCATCGGGCACCAGTGTTACCTGGTCTGGACGTACTTCCAATACTAACTGAATGAATTTTTCTTCCCTGGGATTGCCTTCAATATTAAACTCCGTGGTAATGATAGGTTTTATATCCCGCACGTCCTGGTAACGGATATGCCGCTCATCGGGACGAGGGTGCACAGTAACACCATCCGCGCCAAAAAGCTGCACATCAATGGCGGCTTTTACAACATCAGGTGTGTTTCCTCCGCGACTGTTGCGGAGCGTAGCGATCTTATTGATATTGACCGAAAGTTTGGCATGTTCCTTCATGCCGCGAAGTTAGTTATTTATTCTCCTCGGCAATTCCGGCGAGCGCCTGTTCTTTTTCCAGTATCCAGGTGGGAAGCGGCATCTCCGTGTGCATTTTCCAGTGCCCGTTTTCCCGGATCAGTTTGAACATAAGCCTGTTGCCGCGGTCGTCGCAAACATCAACCGTAAACAATCCTTCGGGAAACGAATGTACCTTTCTGAAGTTGAACTCTCTCAACCTTCCTTCGCATTTCAGTAGTTCAGTAAACTGAATATTCTTTATAAACTCCAACTGCATGATTAAATGATTCGGAAGAACTACCACAATAACTGTGCAAGAAATTCGAATTTAAAATTTTAAATTTTGAATGATGAATTTTGGATGGGTAGCTGAATTCAAAATCCTGAAATTATTTGCCGGGCGCTGGCTTCCTTACAGATAACCCAAATACATTCGAGGTTAAAGCGTAACGGCTTCAAGGCTAAAATAAATGTCGGATTTGGAATTGGATAAGTGATGTCTTTCTTGAAAAAATGGCATACCCTAATGGTAATTCAACCTATCAGTCAGCAATTCATCAAACAGGAATGGCTTCTCGCCACCCAACTACTCATCGGCTACCCTAAACTATGCCCCTCTCCCCCGGGAGAGGGGGCGGGGTGAGGCCAAAAAGGCTGCCAAATAAGGAAATATCCCCATCTGACAGCCTTTCTATACTATTCCGGATTTCAAATCAGAATCTACTCCTCAAACCTAATCCCACAATCCATCATTCATCATTCAAAATCCATCATTTAAACCTAGTACCTGTATAACTCCGGCTTAAACGGACCTTCTTTAGAAATACCGAGGTATTCCGATTGTGCATCGGTCAGTTCATCCAGTTCCACGCTGATCTTTTTCAGGTGCAGGCGAGCCACTTTTTCATCGAGGTGCTTCGGCAGCACATATACTTTGTTCTCGTATTTTTCGTGGTTCAGCCACAGTTCGATCTGCGCGAGTGTTTGGTTGGAGAAGGAGTTACTCATTACGAAGCTGGGGTGACCAGTAGCGCAGCCCAGGTTCACGAGACGGCCTTCAGCCAGCAGGATGATGTCTTTTCCATCTACATTGTAGATATCTACCTGAGGCTTCACGGTATCTTTTGTATGACCGTAGTTGGTATTCAGCCAGGCAACGTCGATTTCGATATCGAAGTGTCCGATGTTACAAACGATGGTCTTGTCTTTCATCTTCTTGAAATGCTCGCCTGTGATGATGTCGCGGCAACCTGTTGTGGTCACAACGATATCGGCTTCAGCTACAGCATTGGTCATTTTCTTCACTTCAAATCCGTCCATGGCGGCCTGGAGGGCACAGATAGGGTCGATTTCAGTTACGATCACACGGGCGCCTGCACCACGGAGTGATTCGGCAGAACCTTTACCCACGTCGCCATAACCTGCCACAACGGCAACTTTACCGGCCATCATCACGTCTGTGGCACGACGGATCGCGTCCACCAGTGATTCTTTACAACCGTATTTGTTGTCGAATTTGGATTTGGTCACAGAATCGTTCACGTTAATGGCGGGGATAGGCAGGGTGCCTTTTGCCATTCTTTCATAAAGGCGGTGCACACCTGTAGTGGTTTCTTCACTCAGACCTTTAATGTTGGCGATCATTTCGGGGTATTTGTCGAATACCATATTGGTAAGGTCACCACCGTCGTCGAGGATCATGTTCAGGGGGCGGTCGTGGCTACCGAAGAACAGGGTTTGTTCAATGCACCAGTCGGCTTCTTCCTGTGTTTGTCCTTTCCAGGCGAAAACTCCGATACCGGTAGCGGCGATGGCTGCGGCGGCGTGGTCCTGGGTGGAGAAAATGTTGCAGGAGCTCCAGCGTACTTCGGCACCCAGGGCGGCCAGGGTTTCGATAAGTACGGCAGTTTGGATGGTCATGTGCAAACATCCTGCGATGCGTGCGCCTTTCAGGGGCTGTGAAGGACCATATTCTTCACGGATAGACATCAGACCGGGCATTTCGGCTTCTGCAAGTTTAATTTCCTTGCGGCCCCATTCTGCCAGGCTCATGTCCTTCACTTTATAAGGAAGGCTGAGATCAATTTGTTGTACTGCTGACGACATTTTGAAAACTTTTTGCGGTTAATAAATGGCCGTAAAGATAGTTCTTTGGAATAAAAATAAAATACCAGGCTGTTTTTTAGAACAGATGAGCTGTATTTGCCTATCTTTTCAGAACAAAAGCATAAAATTCTTCCCTTATGGCCCTTCAAAAAGAAAATTCAGATACCGGTTCATTCATCTCCCTGGATGAAAAAGATATTGCGATTCTGAAAATACTCCAGGAGAACGCCCTGGCAACAGTAAGGGAGATTGCCGCGGCCGTTCACCTGAGCACCACACCCGTACACGAACGCATCAAAAGAATGGAAGAAGCCGGGGTAATCAGTTGTTACGCAGCCCTTGTGGACCCGGCCAAAGTAAAAAAGGGATTGATGGTGATCTGTTATGTTTCGCTGAAAGAACACAGTAAGCGTACAGGAAGCAAATTCATCAAACTGATCCAGGAAATGAACGAGGTGGTGGAATGTTACAGCATCAGCGGTGAATTCGATTTTATGCTGAAAGTGGTGGCCGAACACATGAACGATTATTATGATTTCCATGTAAATAAACTCAGCCAGATCGAGAACATAGGCCACCTCCAGAGCGTATTTGTGATGGGAAAGATCAAAGACACACACCGCCTCATTTTTTAAAATTCTTTCGCAACGCAAACGGTTGCGCAGTTTTTCTGATGCAGATTAGAGCCGGATTAATTCCTAATTTTACAACCGGTTACAGGTTTCGATCAATCAGCACCACCGATGAATGACTAGTATTAGCAGCAATAATATAGAGGAACGCCAAACCTGGGCAGCCTTTGCCAATGGCGATGATGAGGCGCTGAAAACATTGTACGACACTTACTTTGAAACACTTTTCAGTTTCGGAAGAAAATTCACCGGCGATACGGTGCTTGCGGAAGATGGGATACAGGATCTTTTCCTGAAACTTATGAACAACCGCGCTGCCCTCACCGTTCCCGACCATGTTTCCGCTTACCTGATCCGTTCCTACCGCAATATCCTGATTGATAAGCAACGGAAAATTCAGTCTGCACGTACCGATCAGCTCGATGCCAGCGAATTCCCCGGGGCTTTCTCGCTGGAAACGGCACTGGAAGAAAAAGAAGAACTCGTGCTGCTGCGTGAAAAACTGAAAAAAGCCCTGGAAGACCTTACTCCCCGACAGCGCGAAATCATTTACCTGCGCTACCATTACAACTTTTCTTATGAAGAAACGGCCGACATTCTTGGTTTGACCGAGAAAGCGACCTACAAACTGATGGCCCGCGCCATCCAGGGACTGAAAGACGCATTCCCGCTGCTGCTGTTATTTTTAAAATAATTTTTAAAAGCGTGGGGTAAAATAAAAAACAGCTTCGTCCTATACCTGTTCCCCTTGTTAAACCTTATTGAAAGTGATATGAATAAAGATTTTGCCAAATATAAATTGGATGATTTCCTGCTGGATGAAGATTTCCAGGCCTGGTTCAGAAACAGGGATCATCAGACCAGTGAAGATTGGAACCAATTTTTGCGGGAAGAAACCCTTCATCCTGAAAGTTTCCGGGAAGCGGTGCAGGTGGCTGAAATGATTGCCAGCGATGGTTTTGAGGAAAGTCCGGAAACCCAGGCGCGGCTTTGGAACAACATCGTAGAAATGCGCGGTACAAATGAAACGCCGGTGGTATCCATCTGGCGCAGGTTCCGGGTACCCGCAGTTGCAGCGGCTGTAATGCTGGCGCTGGCAGGTGCTGCATGGATAGGCGGATTTTTTGAAAAGAAGGAAGCCGTTCAGGTGGCTCAAAAAACAGTGAACGACGCGCAACCAGGATCGGATAAAGCCACACTCACCCTCGAAGATGGAAAAGTGATAGAACTGGATGTAGCCTCCGCTGGTAATCTCACCACAACAGGCAATATTAAAGTGGTGAAAAAAGGTGGTGAACTCACGTATGAAGTGAATGATGCCGGCGCAGTTGCAGGGAACGAAATGGCCTATCATAGGCTGGCCACACCCCGCGGCGGACAATTCCGCATCATGCTGCCCGATGGCAGTCGGGTTTGGCTGAATGCTTCTTCCTCGCTTCGTTTCCCCGCTTCATTTGCGGCAAACGAAAGAAGGGTAGAGGTAACGGGCGAAGCTTATTTTGAAGTAGCGAAAGACAAACAGCGTCCGTTCCGCGTGATGGTAAGTGGTTCGGAAGTAGAAGTGCTGGGTACCTCCTTCAATATCATGGCTTATACCAATGAGTCTGCGCTGAAAACGACCTTGCTGGAAGGCTCGGTTCGCATGAAACACGGTTCAGAGGAGGCATTGCTTGTTCCGGGCCAGCAACTGGTAGCACAGGAGGGCAAAATGACATTGAAGAAAAATGTGGATGTGGAAGCGGAAGTGGCCTGGAAGAACGGCATGTTCCTTTTCAATGGAGCCGCGTTGCCACAGGTAATGCGCCAGTTGGAAAGGTGGTACGATGTGGAAGTGAAGTATGAGAACGGTGTGCCGAAGGGTACGTTAACGGGAGAGTTTCCACGGAGTATGATGTTATCGGAAGTGTTGAAAGTATTAAAGTTGAGTGGCTTTAATCTTGAAATAAAAGACAAAACAATTTACGTCAGGTAATGATGAGAAAATAAAACCAACAGGTAAAAGCAACCGCACAAAAAAGCCGGGAACAATTGCAGTGTTACCGGCCAGATGTAAGGTTATTATTATACAATAGCTCAAGACTGTTTTTAAAACCAAACACAACCAAAACTATGCAATTAGTTGCAAATGGCAAAGTTGTGCCCGTTACCCCCGGGTACAAAAGGCTAACCCACCAATTAACATCGCAAACTGCGTTGATCATGAAACTGACTGTAATTTTAATCCTGGGGATCAGCTTGCACGTAAGTGCGTCCACCTACTCCCAAAGCGTTTCGCTGAATACGAAGAACGCTTCCCTGGAGCAGGTTTTCAGGCAGATCAAAAAACAGACCGGGTACTCCTTCGTTTACCGGCAGGATTGGATGGACGCTGCCCGCAGGGTAGATGTCAGTATCTCCAACATGCCGCTGGAAAAAGCGCTGGAACTTTGTTTTATTGACCAGCCATTCACCTTTTCAATTGTTGACAAAACGATTGTGCTGCGCCGTGCGGAAAATCAGGCGCCAGTTGTTGTAATTAGAGCCCCCAAAACCGAAGCGCCGGAGGCGATCGTGAAAGGGAAGGTCGTGGATGAGAAAGGAGAGCCTGTTGCAGGGGCCAGTATTTCCGTGAAAGGAACCAAAACCGGAACCTCAACCGATGCGCAGGGTAATTTCTCTGTAAACATTACCGGGAAAGCAACCCTGTTAATTTCAGCGGTTGGCTTTGAGTCACAGGAAATTAAGGTAAATGAAGAAAAAGACGCCACGCTGAATATTTCCCTCAAAAGGCTGGAAAGCAAAATGGAGGAAGTAGTGGTTACCACCGGCATCTTTAACAGGAATAAAAATAGTTATACAGGAGCAGTTACCACTGTTACAGCGGAGGAACTCGCTTCCTTCGGCAACAGGGATTTGATCACTTCTCTACGGAACGTTGACCCTTCTTTCAACATCATCGAAAGCAATACATTCGGTTCTAACCCGAACAGGTTACCCGAAATTCAGATCAGGGGAAACTCAAGTCTGCCTAACGTGGATCAGTTGCAAGACGATACCAGGACCGGCATCAATACGCCATTGATTATCCTTGATGGTTTTGAATCCACCCTTCAGCGCCTGCTGGACATTAACCAGAATGAGGTGGAATCACTGACCATATTAAAAGACGCTTCTGCCACTGCAATTTATGGTTCAAGGGGCGCAAATGGCGTGGTGGTAATCAAAACGAAGGCGCCCAAAGCAGGAAAACTCCGTCTTTCCTACAGAGCGGATGTGAATGTGGAAGCCCCGGATCTTACGCAATACGATGTATTGAACGCAAGACAAAAACTTGACCTGGAATACAAAGTCGGGCTGTACAATACGCCCCGGGCTGAACAGGATGTTCCCCTGAAACAATATTATTATTTCCTGCTCAACGAAGTGAATAGGGGCGTGGAGACCGATTGGCTTTCTAAGCCCGTGCGCACAGGAGTGGGCCAGCGGCATAACCTCCGCCTTGAAGGTGGCGACAACGCGTTCAGGTATTCCATATCCGCACAACTCAACGATATCCAGGGTGTAATGAAAGGTTCTTACCGCCGGAATTTCAACGGTACCATCAACCTCATGTACAACTACAGGAACCTGCGTTTCAGCAATAACCTCATCATCGGGCTGGGCAACAGCCAGGAATCTCCCTACGGTTCTTTCTCTGATTATGTGAAAATGAATCCTTACTGGGCGCCTTATGATGCCAATGGAAATCCGCTCAAAACACTGGGCGATCCAAGGTCAACTATTTACACCTCACGCTGGAACACATTGCCCACGAATCCTTTGTACAACGCTACGCTGAACACTTTCGATAAATCCAACAATACCGATATCACCAATAATTTCCAGGTGGAATGGCGCCTGAACCCCGACCTTAACCTCAGGGCACGTATCGGCGTTACCAAAACAGACAAGGGCTACGACGCATTTCGTCCTGCGGACCATACCGCATTCGCCAATATGGCCGATATCCTCCGCCGCGGCGACTATGTTTATGGATCAGGTAAAGGCTTTCGTTATGATGCCAGTCTGAACCTTAACTACAACAGAACTTTCGGCAAGCACTCCGTTTTTGGCGGGCTGGATTATAACATCAGGGAGAATTCCTCCTCTTTCTATTCTTTCAAAGCCGAAGGTTTCTCCAATCCGAACTTCGATTTCATTTCCATGGCCATGCAGTATGCGCTGGATGGTAAACCTTCCGGAACGGAGTCCAAAACAAGATCGGTGGGAATTACAGGAAGTGTGAACTATACCTGGGACCAGCGTTACTTTGCAGACTTTTCCCTCCGTACAGATGGTTCTTCCCAGTTCGGACGCCTGAACAGCTTCGCGCCCTTCTGGTCGGTAGGCGCAGGCTGGAACCTGCACCAGGAAGACTTCTTCAAACAAATGCCTTTCATCAACAGGCTTAAGTTAAGAGGTTCAACAGGCATCACAGGTTCACAAAACTTCAGTGCTTACCAGGCACTCTCCACTTATGGTTACTACTCCGATGACAGGTACTTCTCCTGGACAGGGGCTTCTATGCTTGGTCTCGGTAACGAGAACCTGAGGTGGCAACAGAAAAAGAATTATAACATAGGAACGGAAGTTGAATTGTTCAACAGAAGACTTACACTGGTGGCAGATTATTACATTGAAACCACCAATGGCCTGATCTCTTCCGTAGACCTTCCCGCTTCAAGCGGATTCCCTTCCTATATAGAAAATATTGGAAGAGTAGAAAACAGGGGGATCGAACTGAAAGCAACAGTATTCCCCTACCGGGACCTGAAGAAAGGCATATCCTGGAGCGTTACCGGTGCCGTGGTACAGAACCGGAACAAGATTATAGAGATATCTGATGCATTGAAATCGGCGCAGAAAAACCTGGAAGAAGACAGGAGCGCATTGCCCAGCAACCTTTTCAGGGAAGGATTTTCCACCAATACAATTTATGTAGTGCCTTCGGCAGGTATCGACCCCTCTACCGGCAAGGAAATTTACATCGACAGGAATGGTGATCCCACCTATACCTGGGACTACCGCGACCTTCGTGCAATGGGCACCACAGATCCGGATTTCTTCGGCAATGTGAGTACCATGTTCAGGTACAAATCTTTCTCTTTAAACGCGGCTTTCGGCTACCGCATCGGCGCACAGCAATACAATACCACGCTTATTCAGAAAGTGGAAAATGCCGACTACAAATACAATGTGGACACAAGAGTATATGAAGACCGCTGGCAGCAACCAGGCGACAATGCTGCTTTCAAAGGATTACTTGTAACGGCGGCTACCAACAAAACTTCGAGGTTCGTGCAGGATGAACAGATGTTCCGCCTGCAGAACATCAACCTTACCTACGATGTGAAAACCAAAATGCTGAAAAAACTCGGTATGCAGGCACTTTCCTTCTCCGGTAACATGGCCGATCTGTTCTACTTCTCTACCGTCAGGCAGGAACGGGGAACAAGCTACCCGTTCTCACGCCAGATATCGTTTACCATGAATGCAGTTTTCTAATCACCAACCAAACCAACATTATGTTATTCCATCATAAAAAAATAGCTGTTGCACTGCTTGGCGTTTCATTGCTCGCCACATCCTGTAAAAAATGGCTCGATGTGCGGCCTAAAACAGAAATGCCTGCCGATGTAATGTTCACCACAGAAAGTGGCTTCCAGGACGCGCTCACAGGGGTGTACATCAACATGAAATCGACCAGAGCTTATGGCGAATCCCTTACTTACAGCACAGTGGAACGCCTCACCAGTTCCTGGGATGTTACCACCAATACCACGGAACAATTCCTGGGACTGTTCAGGTATGAAGAGGCGAATGTGCAGGAACGTTTTGAAAGCATTTATAGCCAGTTGTACAAAGTGATCGCGGAAACAAACGCGATACTGGATGTGATTGATGCGCGTAAAAATGTTTTCCGCACTGAAGGTGGATTTGAAATGATCAAAGGCGAATGTCTTGCCATCAGGGCTTATTGCCATCTTGACCTGCTCAGGTTATTCGGACCCGTGCCCACAGAGGTTTCCGCAACACC
>CAMLPA010000109.1 GCA_946481605.1 uncultured Flavihumibacter sp.
GCCACTATTTCCAATCCTTCGGCAATGATCACCAATGTAACGGGACTTAAAGAAGGTACTTACGTGTATGAATTGACAGTAACAGATAATAAGGGCGCTACAGCTAATCATCAGGTTAAGATAACAGTGTTGCCGGTACCCAACAAAGCGCCAATTGCAAATGCAGGTGCTGATGTTTCCATTACGCTGCCACAAAACCTGGTAGTGCTCGATGGTTCTGCTTCTTATGATCCTGACGGACGAATAGCGGCTTACAGTTGGGCAAAACTGTCTGGCCCCAGTCCATTCACCATTTACAACTCCAATACGGCATCGCCTACCTTGCCGTCTTTGCTGGAAGGGACTTATGTATTTGAGTTAACAGTAACGGATGATAAAGGAGCGAAGGCGACAGATCGGGTTACGGTTGTAGTGAAGCCGCAGCAAGTGGTGAATATGCCTCCGGTGGTATTGTTGCAGCAGGTGATCAGGATACAACTGCCGGTTTCAGAAGTTTCCCTGGATGGATCAGGTTCTTCAGATCCGGAAGGCAAAGCACTTAAATTCGCCTGGAAGCAAACTTCCGGCCCAGCAGAGGCCGCTATAGCTGCACCGGAAAAAAGTAGCACCCGCGTGCTGGGGCTTATTCCAGGAGAATACACGTTTGAATTGACGGTTACCGACGATAAAGGCGCTTCTGCGACAGGTACAATCAAAGTAGTGGTGGCGAATAGCACACAACGCTACGATGAACTGGTGCATGTTTACCCTAACCCGGTTCCTGCAGGTGGAAACGCTACTATAAAAGTGGTGACAGATTCAATTAATGAGAAACTGGTATTTACCGTATATGACCTCTCCGGTAGACCGGTACTTACGAAAACAGCGGTAAAAGCAGGAAACGTGCATACGGAGCAATTGTACATCGCACAACTGGCAGGCGGTTCGTATGTAGTGGAAGTGAAAGTGGACAACTCCCGCAAGATGGTGACCCGCATCATTAAGAGCAGGTGATATTGAAGGTTAATCCATAAAATAATTAAGGCGCACTCAACAGGTGCGCCTTAATTATTTTATAGCTGGCTGATTATAATTTGATCAGTCTTTGTCCTTCCACCCTAACATTTTCCTGGAAAACATTCATCTGGTACATACCCTTAGCGAGGTTGCCGAGTTGTACCTGGTAGGTGCCGGGCTGGAACTTCCATCTGCGCAATTCCACACCATTCAGGTTGGTAATGGTTACGGTGATGTCTTTTTGCTGCACGGATATGTTCAACTGGCTCACAAAGGGGTTTGGTCCTGCTGTAACTACTTTTACATTACCATTGGTGAAGCGTACGTTTCTTACTTCTGAGTAATCAAAGCTGCCATCGAAGTCGACCTGCTTTATTCTGTAAAGATTATTTGTATTGGTGCTGGGAGCAGTATGTGTGAAGTTATATGAACTGAGGGTATTTGTATTTCCTGATGCCTGAATGGTGCCCACAGCCTTATAATTTCCACCTTCTGTAGCATGCTCCACGATAAAATGAGAAGCGTTAACTTCTGCGTCGGTTTTCCAGTTCAGTTGCACCGTGTTGTTTTGTGCGATGGCTGTGAAACTCACCCATAATACGGGCAGAACGGAAAGTTTTTCAATGGTCACTGTTCCGCCAGAGATGGTAAGGTTACCGTAGTTGGCTGGGATATTTGTACTGGCGAATGGGCCTGTAAAGGAGCCGGTACTGGTCATGATCGTGTACACGCCAAGCGGTGCTGCCGGGTTATCGGTTACGGTGAGTGACGCTGATGTAAGGGTCGCAGGGCCGGATACAGCGAGTTGGTCGTGGCCGGTTCCAGGCGTGGTGCTGCTCACAATTTCAATCACCACATTTGTGGGTTGAGCTGTGAGATAAGCGGGGGCAACAGTAAGAACGCCAGGAGAAGTGCCTGGGGCAATTTTCCCACTGTTAGAAACCGCAGATGCAGTTGGATAAGTGAAAGTGCCTATGCCTCCAATGGTGGCGTTGGGTCCTACATTCAACGGTGCGTCAATTTGGGTTGAAGCTGTACTGTTCGTTTTAAGTAAGGCTCCGGTTCCGGTAATATTGAAGGCGTTAGTTCCGGTTCCGTTTAGTATTCTGTTCAGGCTGCTGGCGCTCGATGTCATTGTATCTGAAATGGTCAGGTTACCTCCATTTATCAGGTTAATGTCTCCGTTTATCCAGTCGGCATTGCCATTCAGTGTAAGGGTAGTGCTTTCTATTGTTCCAACTGCCACACCTGCGGCACCCAGGACGGCTGTTCCATTTACTGTAGTTGAAGCGCTGAGGGTAGCGCCTCTGCGGAAACCAAAAAGGCCTGTAGAGTTAACCACAACAGTACCACTGCCGGTTACAATGGCACCCAGCGCGTAATGCAGGTTGCCGTTCACAAGAAGGTCAGTGCCTGTTCCGTTGTTAATGGTACAAGTAACAGTTCCGGAATTTGCAAAAATGGCCAGTTTGCCATTTGCTTCTACTACCACCTGGTCGATGGTAACAGACGATTCAATACGCATACTGTCGCCGGCAACAATGGTAACAACACCGCTGGCGGAGGTGGGAGCGGAGGATGCGGTCACCCAGTCAGTTCCGTTCCAGGTCAACCAGTTACTGGCCGTACTCCATACGCCAGTAGGCGCGACATTACTTCTATAATCACCCACAGCCTGAGAAAAAGCTACATTACTGATCATAAGGCATACAATCAGTTTCAGAAAGGTAAATTTCAGTTTCATAACACAAAATTTTAATAAGCACATATATGTCTCATTGCATCATGGACAAACCACGACCAATGCAGGTTCAACGGTAAAAAATAATAGGAAGTATTGGGTTTCTACGCCGAGGAACAGACTGATATACAGTTGTTTACAACAGGTTGTGAGGTGAGGTCTTTAATAAGATAGAGGGAATTGTGTGGAATAGGAGCAATAAAAGTAGTGAAAAATACCAGAATGCAAAATATAATGGGGATAAAAATAGTTTTATCGCTGCTTACAATTCAGCTATACGAATGCGTTATAAATTGCATCTGATTTCTTCTATATTTACGACTTAAAATAAGCGCATGAAGCGACGTAAGTTATTCCGTAATATGCTGGTGGCGGGCATTGCTGGCGCAGCAGGCTATGCGGGATACAAAACCTACCGCACCTACAGAACACCACACCTGAATGAACTGGGGGGTAGGGAAGAACTGATTTCCGACCTGGCTGAAACCATTATACCACGTACCGATACGCCTGGGGCAAAAGATGCTGGCGTTGGACCGTTCATAATTAAAATGGTAAAAGATTGTTTGCCGAAAAAATCACAGAATAATTTTCTGAACGGGCTCGACAGGTTAGAGCATCGCGCAGTTGCTGAATATGGGAAATCTTTCAGCGCCATCGCGCCGGAACATAGAAATATACTGCTCGCTTACTTTGAAAAAGATGGAAAACCTTACCCAGGATTGATGGGAAAAGTGCACCGGAAACTATTAGGAGATTCTTTCTTTACCACGCTTAAAAGGTTTACTGTTCTTGGGTATTGTACCTCTAAAGCGGGTGCCACCCAGGCACTGGCCTACGATTATGTGCCGGGAAAATTTGAAAACACACCACTTGGTCCCGGACAACGTGCCTGGGCCACTCAATAAAAAAGCATGGCAGATCCTGCAAAAAATGTTCACCTCAACAACAAGGCCCGGGAAACAAATACCTATGATGTAATTGTGGTGGGCTCCGGCATCAGCGGGGGCTGGGCCGCAAAAGAGTTCGCTGAAAAAGGATTCAAAACGCTTTTGCTTGAACGTGGCCGCAATGTGGAACACGTGAAAGACTATCCCACTGCTTCCCTGAACCCATGGGAGTTTGACCACAGACTGGTGAACCCTGAAAAAGAAAAAACCGAAAACCCGGTTCAGAGTACGGTTTACGATGAAAGCAACAAGCATTTCTTTGTAAGTGATAAGGACCATCCATATATCCAGAATGATCCTTTCCACTGGATCAGAGGCTACCAGGTGGGTGGCCGTTCCCTGATGTGGGGGCGACAGTGCTACCGCTGGAGCGACCTCGATTTTGAAGCCAATGCCAAAGATGGTGTGGGCGTGGATTGGCCTATCCGTTATAAAGACATAGAGCCCTGGTACACTTATGTGGAACGTTTCGTGGGGATAAGTGGTTCCTGCGAAGGACTTCCGCATCTGCCTGACGGTGATTTTCTGCCACCCATGGCCATGAATGCACTCGAACTCAGGTTTAAAGACGAAATCAAAAAGAAGTTCCCCGACAGGCTGGTGACCATAGCGCGGCTCGCTAATTTATCCAGGGGCTGGAACGGACGGGGTCCTTGTCAGTACAGAAACCTTTGTAGCCGTGGATGTCCTTTCGGCGGATATTTCAGCTCCAATTCGGCCACCATTCCTGTGGCCATGGCAACCGGCAACCTCACGCTGCGGCCATTCTCCATAGTGGCCGAAGTATTATATGATAAAGAAAACAAACGTGCCAATGGCGTGCGCGTGGTGGATACAGAAACAAAGGAATCCATAGAGTTTTTTGCGAAGGTGATTTTCCTCAATGCCTCCACCATTGCCTCGGCAGCGATCCTTTTGCAATCAAAAAGCGATGCCTTCCCCGAAGGTATGGGCAATGGCAGCGGACAACTTGGCCGAAACCTGATGGACCACCATTTCAGAATAGGTGCTGAAGCCCAGTATGAAGGTTTGATGGATCAGTATTACGTAGGCAGAAGACCCGGCGGGATTTATATCCCACGTTTCCGTAACGTGAGCGAGGCAACCAAAAGAACTGATTATATCCGTGGATTTGGTATTCAGGCCGATGCGGAAAGAAGAAGCTGGTACGATACCGTAAAACATACAGAAGGCTTCGGAAAAGATTTCAAAGAAACACTGATTTCCCCCGGCATCTGGACCATGTGGATGGGCGCCTGGGGCGAAACCCTGCCTTACGAAGAAAACAAGGTGACACTGGATGAAAACAAAACCGATAAATGGGGCATACCCCTGGTAAAAATTGATTTCTCCTTCCGCGACAATGAAAAAGCCATGCGTAAGGATATGAAAGAGAGCGCCATGGAAATGTTGCATGAAGCAGGTTTAAAAAATGTGACCGGCTTCGACTACAGTTCTGTGGGCGGGGATTGTGTCCATGAAATGGGCACCGCCAGAATAGGCAATGATCCTAAAACTTCCGTTTTAAATAAATGGAACCAGTTGCATGAGGTGAAAAACGTGTTCATCACCGATGGGAGTTGTATGACTTCTTCCGCCTGCCAGAACCCCTCCCTTACTTATATGGCACTTACGGCAAGGGCTTGCGATTTCGCAGTTTCGGAAATGAAGAAAGGATCGCTTGGGTAAGCAACAGCAGGAACAGCGGTTCTGTCTCGAAACGGAAACGCATGTTTTCGTAATGTTCAAATACGGAACTCAGGCAGAAGGAATATGCAATCGTGAGCAGGATGAACCATTGTAATGGAGCAAGTTTTCTGTTCCTGAATCCGTGCAGCAAGAGCCATCCAAAAACCGCCGTGTACAGCAGTATTTTAGGCAGCGCGGAAACCACCATGGCTATGCGCCGTTCCTGCTTTCCTTTCGCAAAGTGCGACAGGTTGAAGGAGTAGATTACATCGTAATTCCGCATCTTCCGGGCCTGGAACTCTGTAACGGAATACCGGGTGGCCGGTGCGAAAAAAATAATGGCCGACTGTGCCACATTTTTCAGGAAAGCTGAAGGCTTTTTTTTGATGTGTTCCTTTCCTGATTTCAGGTACAGGTCCGATACTTCAATGTAACCCGCATGCTTTACATTCAGGAATGTATCGTTTTTATATTCAGAAAATAAATCTCTGTCGTTCAGCCCTTTGAGCCGGGAAATATCTTTTGTGATGAACTTATTGTAAGTGGAAATGGGTTGGAATGGCGGAAGCGACGCGATATTGGCGGAATCGGTGATTTCAGAATCATGAAAAGCGTTCCTGCTCAGGTTCATGCCCAACCAGGTGGAGGTGGAGAAAGAACCGAATATAACCTTGTTCTTATAATACCATCCACCTACAAGCATCGTGGCAACCAGGCCGGTTAACAGCAACCGGGAACTGTGGGTTTGGTGCCGCAGCATCAGGTAAACCGCCGCACTCAACACCACCAGCCAGGCAAGGTGGTACATACTTCTGGTGAAGCAGATCAACACCAGCAGCGCGGCAAAAAGGAATGCATTTTTCCAACTTATATCCGTTTGCAACCGCAGCAATACATTGCAGGCCAGTAAAAAGAAAAGGGTAATGAAAGTGGTATAAAAAAGTTCGTGCTCAAATACAATCGTTCCGGGGCTCAACAGGTAAAACAAGGAAACGGCCAGTGGCATCCACGCAACTGCGGTCTGTTTTTTAATTAGTTTATACAGGAGAAATGTATTAGCCAGTGTAACAATTTTCAGCAGCCAAACAAATGCGATAGGGGCCGCCTCACCTGAAAGCTTGAGTACAATGCCCAGCAGCAAATTAAAAAAAGGAGGTTGTGTATGATCGTACCAAATACCCGCCAGGAGGTTGTGCCGCAACGTTTCCACATCAAGGTATTGCCAGTACCTGAGGAGGGCGTTCTGCTCCATTTCAATGCCCGCGAGTGATACCAATACACGGGATATGCAGAAAGCCAGCAACAGCACCAGCAGGTCCTTTATGGAACGGTTGCTGTTCAACTACGGAATGGTTTGTAGTGAGGAGAATGCGCCAGGGCCAGCATGGGGCGGTCGCCACTGCTGTCACCATAAGCCAGCACATGATCGAATTGTTGGGTGTTGAACAGGGCCGCGATACGGGCCACTTTTTCTGCGCCATAACAATTGTTTCCGGTGATTTTTCCGGTAAGCAGGTTGTGCTTTGTTTCCAGTTGTGTGGCGATCAGTTGAAGTCCTTCTTTTTCAGCCCATTTTCTGATCCAGTTTTCAGGTGATGCCGATACAATTACGATGGTGGCGCCTTCTTTTTTCAACCGGGCGATCTCTTCCATGGCGCCGGGTCTCAATAGACCGGGGATCATTTTTTCCGCGAAGTCATCACAATATTGCTGGAATGTATCCAGGGGCATTCCACCGAAGAAATGCGCGAGTATCCTTTCTTTCACCTGCTGGTTGCGCAGTAATTTTATTTTCATGCCCACCAGGTAGGGTGCATTGCGAACGAAACCATTGTAGAAAGCGGTTTTCCCTTTACTGAATTTGATGAATTCCAGCAGGGTGTCGTGGGTGGTGATGGTACCGTCAAAATCGAAAAGCGCGAGTTGCTTTTTCACAGTTTCATTTTTTTGAACATGAACTCGGGGATCATTTTGATGATCAGCATGATCCATTTCCAGAACCACTTTACGTAAACCACGTTCTGCTTACGTTCCACCGCTTTGTACACGGCTTCTGCCACATCTTTAGGATGTCCGGTAAGCAATTTTGGAAGCGGCATGTTTTCCGTCATCCGGGTATAAACAAAACCGGGTTGAATGGTGGCCACATGTACGTTGTGGTGGAACAGCCTGTTCCGGAGGCCGGAAAGATAGGCCGTGAAGCCTGCTTTTGCGCTTCCATAAAGGTAGTTGCTCATTCTGCCACGTTCTCCCGCCACGGAGCTGATACCGGCGATGGCGCCCTTGCCTACGCTTTGGTAATGATTCGCAATAATATTCAGAATAGACACCGCGCCGGTGTAATTGGTATGAATAATGGCTTCCGCTTCCTGCCAGTGCTGCTCGGCTGTTTCCTGCACACCAAGTAAGCCGAACACACAAATGGTGACATCTGGCTTTACGGGGAGCGATTGAAAGAATGCCTGGTGTGAAGGGAAATCTGCAGCATCAAAATCATGCAATGTACAGGTTACATTGTTGCGGATAGACAGGTCTGATGCCGTTGCCTTCAGTCGTTCCGGCTTCCTTGCGGCCAGTTGAATATCGTATCCTTTGGCCGCGTATTTCAGGGCGATGGCACCCGCCATATCGGAGCTGGCACCCAATATCAGTACAGTTGGCATATTTTATTTTGAAGTAAGGTGTAATCTTTCCGATTGAACGGATTTTATCTTATTGGCGGGATTGTATTGTTTCACGATCTCCCTGAAACGCGGCAGATTGGGATAACCTGCTTCGAGTATTTCAGGTTTCATCCTGGCATCTTTCGACATGTACAGACGGCCATTGTATTTCAGTACAATCTGGTCCAGTTCATCCAGGAATTCAAAAAGTCCGTTTCTTACCGGAAAATCCAGCGCCAGCGTATAACCTTCACTGGGAAAACCGATGAGGGTCTCTTTATCGCCAAACACTTTTAATACGGCCAGGAAGGAACCCATTCCCCGGTCGCTGATTTTTTGCAGGATTTCAATAAGTCCCTGTTTGGCGCTCATGGGCACTACGAACTGGTATTGTACAAAGCCTTTCTTTCCGTAGCCCCGGTTCCAGTGCAGGATCGCGTCGAGCGGGTAGAAGAAGGGTTCATAAGAAACCACGTTGTCGATGTATTTTTTGAAATTCTTACCGTAATACAAAAAGTTGAAAGCCTTAACGGTAAACGTATTTAACACCCAGGAGGGGAGGTTGAAGGGGAAGGTGATCTGCTTCTTTTTCGGCAGGGCCAATGGCGCTTCTTTTTGTTTGGGAGAAAGTTCCTCCAGCTTCGCGTGTTCGCCCACCATGAGGATGCTGCGTCCGAAGTTTTTACCTTTTTTCAAACAGTCGATCCAGGCTACGGAATAGGTCCAGTCCTTGTATTCGTCAAAAAGGCGTATGATTTCTTCCAGGTTTTCCGCTTTGATCTGTTTCTGGCGGATATAAGATGTTTCAATCTTTTTCATGGAGAATTTCACGCGGGTAATGATGCCTGTAAGGCCCATGCCGCCTGCGGTAGCTTCAAAAAGATCGCTGTGCAGGGTGGGGGAGCAGGTAACGGTGGAACCATCTGCCAGGAGAATATCCATGTCAATCACATGGTGGGAGAAGTTGCCGTCCACGTGGTGGTTTTTCCCATGTACATCGCTACCGATGGCGCCGCCGATGGTGATGTATTTTGTACCGGGAGTTACGGGCAGGAACCAACCTTTGGGGATGGATACTTCCAGCACCTGATCGAGGGTGATGCCGCTCTGGCACTCAAAGATGCCATTCTCCGTATCGAAAGAAAGTATTTT
>CAMLPA010000110.1 GCA_946481605.1 uncultured Flavihumibacter sp.
ATGTCTCCGCTGATGTTCCAGGCAATGATATTCTTTTCATTACACCGCTTTTTGACCAGTTGAATGATCCTGTTCTTCTCCCTGTTTAAAACATTTTCATCGTTCAGATCAGCTATATCATAGTCCGGCCAAATCCTTGCTACCAACAGCATTCCGGCTTCATCCGTTACCCGCAAGATATTCTGGTCGTATATGCCAGGCATGGAACGGAATACCGTGTTGATACCAGCTTCTTTCATTGCACTGAAATCCTGTTCCAAAGCCTTTCTGCTGGGTTCGTGCTTATTCCTGAACCAATGAAACCCTTTATCATAAATAACACCCCTAAGCGAATCGGGAAGATGCCGTTTCTTCCATTCTACAGATTTACCGGTTTCTATCGAACCACCATTTACCAACAACCATTGATCGACCATTGAATGCAATTGATCCTTCCAATGCTGCTGTAACGAGTCTACCTGCAATACCGTTCTTTCATCGCATTCTACAAAAGCCCCCTGCACTTCAGGATGGTATTTTTGTATTGTTTCAATGGCTGTATTCCACCAGGCAAAGTTGAAACCATTGTTTGAGTGAAAAGGCGCCATGAACAAAACCGGCAACCCTGTATGAAGTAAAGGCAATTCGCGCCACTTCGTATACAGCGCATCAAAAGAAGCCGTGGTTGTTTTTTCCTGAAGAACATCCGGTCCGCTCATGTTTACCATCAGCCAGTCAACAAATCTTTTTCCAGGATATACTTCGGGTAAAACTGTTGCATCTTCAACATTCCATACCCACACAAATTGAGTGGCTCCGGCGTTTTCAAAAATACCGTGTATCCGTTCCCATACCTTTCTGAACAATATCCCTGAAACACCTTCTTCCTGCCCCAACGACAAACTTATGAATACCGGATGATTTACCTTAGCCAGCGCTGCCGCTGACACCATCCACGCGGTATCGTAAGTGCCATTTGCCCACTGGTGCAATACCTCGTTATCATGAATTCTAAACGTGCACCTTATAAATGGGATAGCACCTCTTGACACAATACGATTTATCTCGGGCAATAGCGCTCCTTCATTCAATTGGTCCACATCGAATGCAAGCATACTTGTAAGGCCACTTACTTTCCCTTGTTGCCCGACATTATCCATCCTTCCCCAATAAAACCGTTCAGCTTTTGGCAGGACTCCGGATGTTTTACCGAGTGTTGATTCCGCATCTCCGGACAGGTATCCCCACGCAGCCGCTACTAATACCACCATGGCACAGATGAGTGCATATTTTCTCATGAAAGCATACACACCGTGGCGCCATTTCCAAAAACCCATTTTCACCTTTCTCGTACGGGAAGGCACCCCGTTCCAATCACGTTGTTCATTTTTTGAAATCAGCAAAACCACTACCATGATACATACGTTCACCCCGGCCAAGGCTGCCATAAACAGGGAATAAGGGTTAAGGTCGTAGTTGAGTCCCAACACGATGGCCAGCAAAGAGGCGGTGATCACAAAAAGGTTGGGAAGATTCAGCGCAAGCGGTGTATGATCGTTACCATGCTTGGGTGTCGGGATATAAGGAATCTTTTTCCGGATGAGGGTATAATACATCCCCAGGAGGTGTATCCACCAGGTGCCGATCTGCAGAAAACCACCCACCACATGTATACCCCGTTCTGTTTCTTCGGCCACCCAGTGCTGCACATAATGCCTGATCAGCAGGATCATGGTAAATAAGGGAAAGCCCGCCAGCGCGAACTCGGCAATATCTATATCAAGGGGCATTGCGCCCGTCAACAAACTAAGAATAGGGATAAGAAAATTGATGAGGAATATAAGTCCTCCGGCATAATGAAAAGGTAAAGTGAAATAATGAAGCCGCTGCCGCCATGTAAAATGTTTGAACAACCGTGGAAAAGCAGTCACCAGCAATTCGAAAGTACCTCTTGACCATTTCAACTGTTGTTTATAGTACGCCGAGAGTGTGGAAGGCACGAGTCCGCGGGAGAGTACTGCCGGGAGATAGGTTGACTTCCATCCTTTGGCATGAAGTTTCATGGCTGTGTGCATGTCTTCTGCAAGTCCTGCGGCATGTCCGCCAATGGTGTCAAGCGCGGCGCGGCGGAAGGTACAATTCGCGCCGATGGCCTGCACCGTACCATAAGTGTGCATGCACATCATCATCGGGCCGTAAAACTGGTAGGTTTGCTGCGCGGCGCCTTTCGCCACAAGACTTTCGGGATGGTTGTAGTAAGCCTGCACCACCTGAACAAAGCCAATACCGGGATCATCAAAATAAGGAACAACCGCTTTCAGAAAACCGGGGGCCGGCACATGGTCTGGATCCAGTACAAGGCACAATTCTCCATTGGCAAGTTTTAATGCGTTGTTGATGTTACCTGCCTTCGCATCCCTCTTATCTTTTCTGGTTACGTGTTTAACCCCCAGCTCCTCACAGATGCTCCGCACCAAAGGGTCGTCCGCTTCATCACAACACCACACCACAAAAGAAGCATAATCCATGGCTACAGCCGCCCGAAGCGTTTGCCGCAACATATCGTATGGTTCTCCTGCGCAAAAAGTAGTGAATACATCAACGGAGTATAACTTGTCTGTTTGCTTTAGCGGAGGTGCTGATATGGAAAAATAATGGTACCATTCGTGCAGGGCCTTCAAACAGAAATAGGCCAGGGTGGTCATTAAAAGCAGGTAAAGCAGAGAATTGTCCCTTTCCGAGGCTACTGCGATGGCATGAACGAAAAAGCAAAGTGCTATAACGCCCATTAAAATGAGCACACGGAGTTTTATGCGCTCCTTCCGCGATGGTCCTTCTACAAAACTTTCCTTTACTTTCATTCTCCTACAACATAAAATGGTGTATTGGCCGTAGCGGCATATCCATTGTTATTTTTAACGGTAACAAATATACGGTAGGGGCCTTCCTGCTGCGGGGCTTTAAATACAACAGCTTCACCAGTACTATCCTTCCATAAATTTATTTCGGGGAACGGCTTGATCCATTTGCCGGTGTACTGTCCCCACCAGTCGTCGCGGATGATTTCCCAGGCATAACTCGCGGTCCCTTTGGTGTTGTTCATTAAAATTTCAGCCTTATGCATGGTTCCCGGCGCAAACAACAACTGATCCCTGGCTCCCTTCTTATCCACCAGCATATACTTTATATCCGGGGAAAGATGTGTTGTTACCGTATCACTCCAGCAATCTTTCAGGGCTTCTACTGTTTCGGTAGGGAGTCCATTGTCGGTGAAAAAACTGAACCAGGTATGGGTATATTCCTGCTTATTGCCCCAGAAAAAAACGAGCGACCCCAGAAAGCGGGGATCATCATGCGGTATTGCCGTTCTATAAAGTTCCCGTAACTGTTCAGCATTTTTAGTGCTCGTATTTTCTATGGAAGATTGCCATGCTGTAGTTTCCGATTCCCATCCTCCCGGCACCCCCCATTCGGTGAGCAGAAATGGGCCATCCCAGAACCAGTTGAAAGAACGAAGGTCTTCTTTCAGCCGGGTCATCCGTCCAAAAGTATTGATAGAGATGAAATCAAGTCCGTTGATTCTGGCCTGGATATTAATGATTTCGCGTTTCTCAAAATTCGCGAGTGGTGTGGTAACGGGGTGATCGGGATCTTCCTGTTTAATCAGCCGCAACATTTTATTGTAAGCATCGTAAAAAGGGATATGCCGCACATGGAAAGGAAACCTCAATTCATTGCCAAGGCACCAGAGCAGCAGGGCCGGATGGTGCCTGTATTTTTTCACACATACTTCAAGATCACGCATCAAAGCATTCACCTTCGCTGTATCCCTGTAAAAACCGGAGGCCTGGTGGCTTCCGGGGATATCAAAGCCTGCAACTACTGCCAACCCAAGGCTATCAGCCTTATCCAGAATAGCCCCGAGATTGGTGGTATCCCAGGTTCTGATGGTGTTTCCGCCAATACCGGCCAATTCTTCCAGGTAAGTATAACCTGCGCCACCCTTCACCAGAAAAGGTTGTCCATTCCTGTACAACATCCAGCGCCCATCTGTCTTTTTTAATTCGACAACTTTCCCTTCCGTTTGTTGGGATGCACCACTATTTCCACCTGAATTACAGGCACATAGGAAACAGGTGAAGAAAAACAAACAAATTGGTTCCAGGATCCGCATACATTTGATTTATAGGACTTTCAAAGGATGCTGGTTCATTTGAGGCTGGGGCTAAGGTAAACTACAAGTTGTTATAAAACATCTTTCCCTGAACATAATTACCCATACCCCCATAAAAAACCTGCCCCGGAATTTATTCCCCCGGGTTATCTTCGTAAGATGAATTACAGAACATTTCAATCGGAAAAAATATCGGAAATAGGACTCGGCACCTGGCAACTGGGCAGCGCCGACTGGGGCGTGGTGGATGAAAACGAAGCTTTCTCCATCCTGCAACAATTTGTTGACCTCGGTGGAAATTTTATTGATACCGCGGATGTTTACGGCATGGGCATCAGTGAAAAAACGATCGGGGCCTTCCTGAAAAAAACGGATACCCCATTGTTCGTGGCCACCAAACTGGGCAGAAGGCATGACGCCCCCAATGGATGGCCGCAGAATTTCACGCTGGAGTCTATGCGAAAACAAGTGCTCGACTCGCTTGGGCATCTCGGGTTGCCACAGCTTTTCCTGGAGCAACTGCATTGTATTCCTACTGAAACCATAAAGGAGGGAAAAGTATTTGATCATTTACGCACCCTCCAGAACGAGGGGCTGATAAGGTACTGGGGCGCCAGCGTGGAAACATCCGAAGAAGCATTGCTTTGTCTGGAACAGGAAGGTATTGCGTCTTTGCAGATCATTTTTAACCTGTTCCGTCAGCACGTTGCGGAGGAAGTTTTTCAGAAAGCCGCGGAAAAAAATGTGGCCCTTATCATAAGGGTGCCCCTCGCCAGCGGACTACTCACCGGGAAGTTTAATACAGATACTACATTCAGCGAAAAAGACCACCGGCAATACAACGCGAACGGTGAGGCTTTTAACGCGGGAGAAACTTTTTCAGGCATGCCGTTTACGGCAGGGGTAAAACTTGCCGCGGAAATGGCTGCTATGCTGCCCGACAACCGCACGGCACAATGGGCACTGCGCTGGATTCTCGATCACCCGGAAGTAACCACCATTATTCCCGGCGCCAGCAGGCCGTCGCAGGTGGAAGCGAATATGAACGCCGCCGCGCTTCCTCCATTAAATGAAGAAACCCATCAAAAGCTGCGTTCATTATACGACCTGCATGTGAAGCCGCTCATCAGGGGACATTATTAATTTGCGCGGGTAATACGATTTCAAGCGGGCTGGCGGAAGGGTGTTTTTCCAATTTCACCAGCCTGCCTTTTTCCCACTTCACTTCAATCGTGGTATTGTGGGGTGCATGTAATTTAAAATGTACATCCATTTGTTTGGGCCACGCAGGCAGAACATAGAGTTTATCGTCCACACACTGCAACAGCATTTCCTGTAACCCAATCATGCCGCTGCCACCCCAGTTAAAATCCGGTAGCCAGTCGTAGCCCGGCCCCCAGAAAGCGGGAAACCTAAAGTTGCCGTTCCTGAGTTTGAGACGGGTGAGTTCCCAGGCTTCTTGCTCCAGCCCGAGTCTTGCGGCAAAAATATTATCCTGTTTCCACCCGATATGGCTCCTGAATTTCAACACACTGGTATCGTATTTCCAGGTATTTAATGCGGTATCCAGTCCTGGTTTGCCGATTCCGAATAAACCCCAGGGAAAAACGGGGTACAACTGCGGACTCTCCACATTTTGAATACGCTCCCAATGCAGGGCGGGCGAAATCATGGTATGCCCGTTAAAATTGCGGAAAGCAATTCCAGGTATCCGTTTCAGCAGTTCTTCCAGGTAAACCCGTTTTTCAGGAAGAAGCGCCGCTGCCGGCAGCATCAATAATTTTTGGGTGGTGGCACGCAAGGCTGCGGTGGTTGAACTGGCATTGTATGCCATCTTGTAAGTCTCAGCAGCCGAACCCGGGTACAATACGAGTTTGCCGTTCCCATCCAGCTTTTTGCTTCCCCGCTGGGCCGCAAGGTACTGGTAATGTTCATCAAAGAAACGAAGGCAACTCAATACAAACGCGACATCTGCGGAACGGTATTGTTTCGTGTACAACATCTTGTCCAGCATCATCCAGCCAAATTCCAACGCTGTGTCCCATTGGTATTCCAGCCAGGCATTGTATTCCATGCCCGGATCATAGCCAGGCGGGCGTTTGCTGCCATACTCCGCGATATTGGGCAGGCCGAAGTTTTCCAGTTGTTCTGTAAAACAGGCTCCTTCGTGGTTCCAGTAAATACGGCTTCGGGCTTCGGCTGCGGGTAATAAGTTGCGGTAAAAATTGAGTTGGGGTTCCAGCAGGTCAAAATCTCCGTTCTTCAGCATCGGGTAATAGACCAGCCGCTGGTTTTGGGCGGTATGTATCCCGCCGCCCCAGTTCCTGAAATCCGGAGAAGCATGATTGGTTGTATCCGTAAATACCGGATCTACGGTGAAGAGCCCCCCATTAAACTTTGTGGGCCAGTCGCCGCGGGCGTTACACGCAAGCATGTAGCGGAACAGCCTGTAATTGCGGCTCACCTCCTGCGCATCCAGATCACCGGAATTAATTGCTACAAAACTTCTTTGCCAGAACGCTTTCCACCACGCGATGCTGGCCAATTTTGCTTTTGCTGCGGAGGGGGCTGTATGGCGAAGAGAATCCAGGCCCCGCTGCCAATCGGCCACTGTGCCTCTTTCCCGGTGCAGGGAAATGCTGATGTTGTGTTGCCTGCGTGCCGCGGCTGTTTTCAACTTCCAGCCCTTAAACGACGTACCCGCATATATTCCTGTGGTTGTTCCATCCGGCACCCATCCTTCCGCAGTTATTGCACCACCAAACACCAGGGGAAATAACGGATTGTGAAACTGTTTTTTAAACTGTTGCAGCCCTTGTTTTTCCACTGTGTAGTCGAAAACGGAGTTTTCTTTGTTGGCATGATGGAATACAATGCCATTTTCCGAGAAGCGAATGCTGTCTCCGAATGCGGTAACCGGACCCGGAGGCGCGAACTTGTAGGAAGTAGCGAAGAGCTCTTTTTTAGAAAGCACGCGGTCGGCGTGGCGCCAGCTTTCGTACACCAATTCAGCATTGATCTTGCGCTTCCCTTTGATCTCTATATGAATCACCGGTTGGTACACATCTACCCACACCAGTATTTCAGCCTTTTGTGCACTGCTCCCGGCTTTAACCACAACACTCCCGGTTTCTGTATCCAATGTTTGTGAGAAATCCGCTCCATTGAGCAGGTCAGGAAATAATTTCACGCGTACCCTGCCCGCTTTCAGCAAGGCATTGTTCTCATCGAACCAACCGCTGCGTGCCATGTAGATCAGCAACGCTCCTTTCTCCACCCATACGTTCAGCCCTATATCTCCACCGCCGCAGGGCATGGAGGCGCCCGCGTTGGCGCTTTGTGAACGCCACACCAACTCATGGGAATGCTGCGCGGTAACGCAGACCACCATCAGTATTTTCACCCAAATAAGCACCAGTTTTTTCATGCCGATAACCCTGTTAAATAACCTACTCATTTACACCCAACTGAAGAGGAAGCCATACGCCCATATCTCCTTCTCCCCTGTTCGCCCACGCAAAGTAGGGAATAAGCCGCATCTTTTTTTTCAACTGCGCTTTTGCGTTAACGGGCCTGTACAGCACGCCTTTCCAAGAAGGTGTTTCCAGCACAGGAAGTTCCGCTTCAAGCGCCAGCAATCTTGTTCCGGCTATTGAAATATCCGCTTCCTTCCAGCTTGTTTCAGCAGCCACAGACACTTGTTCCAAAGCCGTTCCTACCGGAAGGTCGGGAGATTCCAGGCAATACACGATTGGTCCGCGCTTAACGGCCACCTGGTTCCGCACTTCCTCCACCAGCGGATTCGCTTCCATTAATGTAACAGGCATGGGCAACTCCAGTTCCAACACATCTCCCTTCTGCCATAACCGGCGCACTTCAATATAAGTTCCAGGGGTACATTTGCTTTGCCACACTTCACCATTCACTTTTACTACAGCTTTTCCGTCGCTCCATCCGGGAATGCGAAGATGAATGTCCACTGCATCCTTTCTACCTGCGTTCATGATCGTGAATTTCACATTCCCGTTCCAGGGATAGGCCGTCTCCTGGAGCCAGTCTATTTCACCGGAAGGAAGCACCGTTTTAAAACGGTTGCCGCCATACATATTCACGTACACATGATCGCCTGAAACACTGTACATATAATTTCTTACTTCAGCAATCGTTCGGACCACATTCGGCGGACAACAATTAGATAGTTTGATGTATGGAATACGCCCGCCATGCCAGCGAAGCTGGTAGGGAAATTTCGTGGAAGCACTTAGTGGATTGGTATAGAAGAAATCCTTCCCATTCAAACTTATTCCAGAAAGCACACTGTTGTACAGGGCAAGCTCCATAACATCGGCATACGCCGCATTGCCGGTTAGTTGCAACATGCGCCAGTTCCAGAGCACATTACCGATATTGGCGCAGGTTTCATTGTGCGCCGTTACATTCGGCAATTGATAAGCACGGCCATAGCTCTGGTGGGTTTTCTGAATAAAAGGCGGTTCATACGAAGTGCCATAGGGAGAAACGCCGTCGTACAGGGCGCCACAGGCGCCGGTGATGTACATTTTACGTTGTGTTACATCTTCCCAAATCTGGCGGAGGCGCATCATCAGCGAGTCTTCGCCCGTCTCCGCAAAAACATCGGCCACACCGGCATACAGGTAATTGGCCCGCACAGCATGCCCCATAGCAACAGACTGCTGGCGGAATGGTATCCTGTCCTGGTTATCATCCGTACCGTTCTCGACCAGTCCGCGGATGTTGATCAGGTTTTTCGCCAGTTCAAGGTAAACTGTGTCTTTTGTAGTGCGGTACATTTCCACCACGCCCATGTAATGTGAAGGACAAATGGCATTTCGAGCCAGCTCCGGGGAAGAACGTTTAAAAAAATTATTGAGGTAATCCGTGGCTTTGATGGCCACATCAAGCAGGTTTCTTTTGCCCGTGGCCCGAAAGTGTACACAAGCTGCGGTCATAAGATGCCCCATGTTGTAGGTCTCGAAATTCAGGCGGTCCTGGAATGC
>CAMLPA010000111.1 GCA_946481605.1 uncultured Flavihumibacter sp.
AATGAGCAGTTGATTGCTTATTGCGTGAAGAAAGGGATTATTGAGTAGAAGATTTTTATTTCTTTCTCCGGTTTACGGATTCCCGTAAAAAACAGCCAAACGGGGCGATTACATTTGGGGCATCATTAACACCACAGTATTATGAAGCCTTATTATGTGAATACGGATGCTCAGTACAATGGAGATCATGAAGTGCATACGGTAGATTGCCACAAACTGCCGCAACTTTCAAATCGGAAATTTCTAGGATCTTATACATCTTGTCATCCGGCCGTAGTGGAAGCCAGCAAATATTACAGCAAAGTGAATGGATGTGTGCATTGCTGTACGCCCTGTCATACAAGTTAATATACGCAGTATGAAGTTCCGCATCAGAAAGCCTTCTTTAAAAAAGAGATTGGCGGCACGTACCTCTTTAAAACGGGTGGTACGCCACAACCTTGGCTTTAAGGCGCCCCGTGGCTGGGGCTGGCTTACCGACCCCAAAAAGGCAGCCTACAACCGGGCTTACAACAGAACGTCGGTAGGATGTTTGTGGATGGCATTCCTGCTGGCAGGTATATCTATGATGTTGGTGGCTTTTGTTTGGATTTTAGTATGAAAGTGGGTGTAATTGCGCTATTCATACTATTAATGATGGCATGCAGCACGAAGGATGTTTATGTGTGCGATAGCAAAGGGGCGGGGCGGTACCATTTGAAGGAGACTTGTAAAGGACTGAAGAACTGTAGTTACAGGATCAGGAAAACAACGGAGGATAGTGCGATGGAAGAAGGGAAGACGTTGTGCAGGTGGGAGAAGTGAATTTAAACACCAAATAGATATTGCATGAATGACCCAACCCAAAGCCGTTACCGGTATCTTAAATTTAAAACAGATACGCCTTACAGAAGGTACATTCAGGTTGATAAACAGCTCCGGCAAGGTTTACTGCAAAAAACCAATATAGAAGTGCCACCTCACGGTTCTTATGGTCCATTGCTCTTCAGACCGGAATGGAAATCAAAAAGAGCGGCAATCCTGGCGCGGGACAATGGCTGCGTTATCTGCCGCGGACGGGATGCGCTCCAGGTCCATCACCGGCAATACCATTTCGTGGTGCGTCATAGGAAATTCAGACTGCCTTGGGAGTATCCGGATCATCTCCTGATCACTTTATGTGAATCATGCCATAAACGCGGGCACGATAAATTCCAGGTACCCATCATCCACTGCTAAAAATATACTTCAATGGGACTATTTACATTCTTTAACCGAAAAAACGGATATTCAAATGGCTCTGCCTTTATGAATGAAGATAAACCTCAAAAAGCCTTACCGGAAATACCACAGGATATTTTCATTGAAAAAGAAAAGGAAGAACGTGAACATCAGGCTGAATCAACAGATCATCAGCCTGATGCAAATGGTATATCCGTCTTATTTTTCTTTCTGGAAAAGAACCATGAAGGAAAGGGTTATGATGATGCGCTGGTTAATCCTGACACAACCCACCTTCAACAAAATATTACTGCATTAAAGAACGAACTGGAAAGGACGATCAGGAAGGTCAAAATTTTTTATGAAGACTTTATAAGGGAGATCAATTTTCATATACAAAGTCGTAGCCGTAGCGGAATGATAGATACAGTAGAAGAACTTATCGTGAAAAAGGATACCGCTGAAAGCCATATCCGCCAGATCATAGAAATGGAAAAAGATGCGATGGAAGATAAAGGCGTTTGCCAAAGCGTCCTCATCAGTTATACCCGCGGTTTCAAAAATGGATTAGCCGCCATCTCTGCACATTCTATTATGAAAAAGAAATTCTAAACATAGTTTTATGAAAAATTGGTGGATCAGGTTCGGCTGCTTCCTTACTGGGCACAATTATAATATCATACGGAACAGCAGTGAAGTTTCGGCAAAGAACGTAAAGCGTTACGCATCCGCCCTGATGATCGTTTGTGTACTCTGGGCATTTATCGGATTCTTTTTTACAAGCAGGTATATACAGGCGGGGGCCGTGGGATCGGCGATAGGGGCGCTGGTTTTTGTGATCATTATTATTCAGATTGAACGCCAGATTATTCTATCTATCCATCCAGGTAAACTACTTCTGTTTTCAAGATTCATTATTGCCTTGATGATGTCTGTGATAGGTGCCGTTATCATCGATCAAATCATCTTCAAAGAAGATATTGAGCTGGAAAAAATCACCTTCATCGAAGAAAGGGTTAAAAAAGCACTTGGACCCAAAACGGAGGAGTTGCACCTCCAGATCCGCAACCTGGACACCGCTATCATGAAAAAAGAACAAGAGAAAGTTGAACTTGTTGCAGACATCAGCAAACACCCTACTACACCAGTTTACGGAACACAATCAAGTACCAGAACAGAGAGAAGTACAAAAATAGATTCTGCCACGGGAAATGCTGTTACCACGGAAAGGTCGGTACCGGTGGCTGTTACTACGGTATCCAACATGGCAAATCCCAAAATAGCCTTACTTGTTCCACTGGAAGAAACAATTAAAAACCTGAGGGCGGAGAAATCGGAAAAAGAAGTGGCACTGTTAAACATAAGGCCCAAACTGGAAAAAGAGATTAGTTCAAAAACAGGATTTCTCGATGAGCTGGAGGTGATGTTCGCACTTATCAGCAGATCGAAAGTTGCCCTGGTGATCTGGTTGATCTGGCTCTTCTTTCTGCTCGGGCTGGAAATGCTGATTTTGATCAGTAAAGCCAATGAAAAGGAGGATGATTATGGTACAACTATTAAACACCAGATGGAGCTACAGAAAAAGAAATTGAGCTTGCTGGCAGATATGGCGGGCGGAGGCAGGTAAACGTAAACTGATTTGCGTCAGACACATTATTCTTATTTAATTATCCATTAAACCACGCCATAGTAAACCTCTTCAATGCTTATTGAAGGGGTTATTTCTGTAAAAAATTTGCCTGGGAAATAAACTTTATACTTTCCTAATCAACTCATATTTCTCCTATTTTTGAGCCGATTAACGCTTTTAATCGGCTCATGATTTGTTAATGGCCGCCCCCCGACAACAGAAACGCTATGGCATCATCCCTCCCTGAAGTATGGCAAAGAGGTTCCATTCCGGGTATTACCGCGCTGCTGCAACCTGTGGCACATGCACTACTACAGGCCAGGGAAGAACTGGCTGAAGTGATGTACAACTTCCCGGATCACCTGCTTTGGGAAAAGCCTTCGGGTGTGGCATCTGTTGGTTTTCATCTGCAGCATTTATCTGGCGTATTGGATCGTCTCTTTACTTATGCCCGCGGGGAAAAACTGGATAACCAGCAAAGAGCGGCACTTGCTGCTGAAGCGCTTGTTCAAAACCCGGATGTTTCTGTTTCCGTGTTGTTGGAACGATTTCACTTACAAGTGGAAAACGCATTGGAGCAACTGCGGAATACCGCTCCGGAAACGCTAACCCATTTTCGAGGTATCGGGGAAAAACAATTGCCCTCGAATGTACTAGGGCTGTTGTTTCACGCGGCCGAACACACGATGCGGCATATTGGACAATTGCATGTAACAGCGAAAGTGGTGAAGAGATGAATAATTGAACCTCACCCCTCCTCCCCAAACGTCAGCAAATTATTATCCGGATCCAGCAACGAAAACTCCTTCATGCCCCAGGACTTTTGTTGTAACGATCCATTCGGATGAATGGCCACATTTCGTTCCAGCAACCATTGGTACAATGCGGCAATATCATCCGTCCTGATGTACACCTGCCCATAGTTCTCCGAAGGATTCAATGCTTTGAATTCAAAAAAATGCAACTCAATACCATCCTTTTCCAGCATCAGATACCCATCGTAATCCATTGCGCCGATGGCGCGAAAACCTAAGCCATCAATATAATACTGCTTTGTGGCCGACTTATCGCGCATCGGTAATTTGGGATGAATGGAACGAAGCATGGCGCTGTGTTTAAAGGGTGAACTCAAAAATAAGGCTTTGCTTAGTTTTTCACCACCTTCATCTTTTCCACCCCTGAACCCGTTCTCACATGAATGATATACATACCCGAAGGCAACGGTGCTAAATCCGCGGTATGGGTGCTCATGCCTGGCTTTTCAATGTGCAACCATCTTTTCCCGTTCATATCGTACACCGTTATGTTTTCAATGTTCCCGGTTTCCGATACAATTTTTACCCTTCCAACAGTTGGATTCGGAGCAACCGATACCAGTGCCACATTGGTGTTCCGAAGCGAGATCACTTCGCTGAACGATTCCTTCCCATCCAAATCTACCTGCCGCAGACGAAACAAATGAACAGGATCGTTGCTCACGGGATAGGAGAAATTATATACCTGCTTAGCAGTACTATTGCCCATTGCTTTCACCGTACCCACTTTAGAGAACTGCCGTCCATTGGTACTGTGTTCTATGTTAAAATGACTGCTTTGCTGTTCCTGCGCGGTGGCCCATTCCAGCAGGCAATCGGTTCCCCTTATGGCTCCTCTGAAATATTCGTATTGTACAGGAAGCGCGCCCGGCGCGGCCAGTGAAATATAGTTCATGCTCAGGTTAAAAACGGTTTGTGGCGATTTGGGATAGAATCTGATCTCATCCACATCACTGAAAAGAGATGGCGTTAATTCATCGGCCTGGGAAATTGTTTTAGGCGGATAAGCGGGCGGTGTGGCAAAGGCCACTTCAATGGTGCCCACCAGCACGCCATTATCATAGGTAGAGATCATGACCGGGGAATACCCGCCCCAATCGTACAGCGTGATGGATTGTAGAGAGAAGTTTACAGCAGTGCTCGAACTTTTCATGACCATACCCGGAACGCCGTTGTTGGTGGCTTCCACATCGGGACCGGAGGTGAGTCCGTTGTAAGTGGCATCGTCGGAGCTGAGGTAGGAATTGGTTTTCCAGGTGATCGTGGATCCGGGCTCCAGACTGAATGTTGAGCTGGCTGTAAAAATCTGAATTTCAAGCCCGATGATGTCTTCGGAGCCGCCTTCTCCATCGCGGGCCACGCCTGCGGTCCAGGAGGGTTCATCGCTTGAAAATGTGAGTACGTGGGGAAGGTTTACCTGGGCACGGGAAAAATAAAATGTGGTGCAGGCTGTTAGTAACAGGTAGATTTTTTTCATGGAAGCATCGTTTAATGGTGAAGAATAAACGATGTGTTGCGGAAATTGTGCCGAGGGAGATACTTTTTGAAACGAAAGACAAAGCACTAAAAATCTGTTCTCTGATCAACAATTGGGATAGTTGGAGTCTTTTGCACAAAAGCAAACAATATTTACTAAAGCATAATCCTGAATCCTGATTATGCTTTAGTAAAACAGTTATAAAAGAAACAATTCTAAGTAAAATGAATACAGCGCCCTGAACTACCTTTTCACCTCATAAAACCTTTCCAGCGGCTGCAATACGTCTTTTTCAAAACCGGACAGGTGTTCTTTAAAAACGGTGATCCTGTTGTTCAGGCCCGCCATCCATTCCAGCGTTGCCGCATCACGGAGTGAAGACAGGAGAAAGTGTACTCCTTTTATCCCTGCAAACATTGGCATCCAGCCTTCAAAATCAGTTATTCGCTTACCACGGAGTTGCAACACGGGTATAAGTACAAGGTAAGCACCCTTATCACGCAGTTCGAAACTTAGCCGCGGCCGCTCCGTCCCCATCGTGGTACGCAGCATCCTGCTTTTTTCCGGCTTTCCCAGCAAGGCCTTCGTGTTGTACAACCGGTAATGGAACACATGGTCCTGCTGCCGAAGCAGTGGTAGCGACTGCTCCCAAAGCGCCATCAGATGCCCGGCGGTTTCCTCCTGACCCGGCAACAACTCCAGCACACTGCCCGGCAGTCGTCCGGCCAGCTTCATCATCTCGAGACACAGTTGGTTCAGCGTATGCTGATCGGCTGTAAGTTCGTGTTGCCGCTCCTTTTCCACGCCCGAAAGAAAGTGGCCAAACTGTTTTATTTTGTCTGCCGTCCGGCTGACTGTTCCCAAACACGGCACCAACACCGGCAATTGCTCCTTCGATGCCACCTGCGCCGACCTGCCAGTGCGCACCATCACAAAACAAAGTCCGGTGTTACCAGGCAACATACTACTACCGGTGCCGGGCAACCGATCCAGCAGGGCCGGGGCCTCACTATGCGCGCCCTTACTGAGTCGGAACACCGGACGTAGAAACGCCCGCGGTTGCAGTACCGGGCCGGTTTCGTTGTTGGCTGTTTTCTGTTCCTCAAAACAACGTGGGTACTTTCCTGATAGTTCAATTAATCCATCAGGGGTAAACTGGTGAAAATAGTTGCCGCCCGCCGTATGCACCAGTTTTTCCAATGCCTTAAAAGCATGCAGACAAATGGTTTCAACAGCGATATTGCAGTTACAACTCAGGTGCAGCCGCCCCGGTTCCATGCGCACGCTCACCTCGTGACAGCAGTGATTATGGGTAAGCGAATAGTGCAGGGTATCTGCCACAAATGATATCAGTTTTACCGTGGGGAAGTACCATCTGCTCCTGCGTTGCATGCCAGTGCCTACCTGTTGCAACAGTTGGGTGCGGTTGAGTTGGTGCGTGCCATCATTTAAGGTGATGGTAAAAGGTTCCGAGGAGGAGCGGGTAACAGGCTCCACTACAGTTGTGCGCATCTTTTCCATAGATTTTTGTTTTTGATGTGAAGAATGTGTAGTGGAGGGAGAGGGAGATATCAAGACTACAATAATTGCTTAATCATATTATACAGGTTTAGAATACAAAGTCAAATGTTTAGAAATTCAAGACGAATTTAGTATAAATCTATCAATTTAGGACATCAGCAGTGCAGAATTTCTAAAAGAATTTATTTTGAAGCTAGTAAAGTGTTTAGAAAATCATGACTTTCAATGACTAAATTAGGATTATACCTTGCACAGAAATCGATCAATAAGTCTGAAGTTGCCCGAAAAACTGGACTCAGCAAAGCGCGGATGAGCGAACTTTCATTGAATCCTACTACAAGGCTTCAGGCGGAGGAATTGTATTTGATTGCACTGGCAATCGGGGTGAATCCATGTGAGGTATTGGAAGCGTTATATGGGGATGTGAAGTTGAAGCATGGTTGATCCTTCTAAATAAACCTAAGTAAATTTCTATCGCAGGCCCACATCTAGCAATGCCAATTTGAAATTTTGAAAGAATGGATTTGTGCCAGAAGGCAAGGGTCGATCTACTCATCCTTTATTTGCCGTCTTGAGTTGCATATTCTTAATTTATCCTTCTATTGTATTTGTATCCTTTGAATCTTGTATCAAATAATTAAGCGTCTGCGTAATTAAGCTCTTCTTCAAAATATCGTTTACAAATTGAAAACACGAAGTTTTCACCGACTTGGTCTTCGTGAAATGGTTCGTCTGGAAAGTCGTCTAAAAAATAAATTCTGCTGCCATCTTCGTACAACTTGGATTTACTCAACAACTCTTTTTCTTCATCAAGCGGTTCACCCATGTCTATAAATGTACCGTCCTCGGCACATCCAGCTTTTACCCTAATTTTCTGCCCGTTTACTATTACAGCAAAACCCCATAAGTTCACTGTACTTTGCAGCATTATCGAACAAATTTCAGCTTTTGGAAATCTGTGTTTTAAAAATTTTTCTACCGGCGTTTCAAACTTTTCAAACAATAGCATAGGAATATCAGGTGCACAAATAAGTAAGTTGTCTTTGTAGAACCCGATGTAAACGCAGTTATCTTCAGGATTGATAACACCATCAAATGTTTCGTCTTCAATTCTTGTCAAACTATCAAAACCTAAATCATGAAGTAATTCTTCAGTGTCGATTTGTATAGGCCGATGAATGATAATGGCTGATGCTTTCCAACCCATATTTTTTACACTTTGCAGTTAATAGAACGATCGCCAACTTCTTCTTTTCTGAAAATCTTACCGCGCTAAAGCAACTCCACATTTCAGGCATTATCTGAATAAAAGAATACTTATGTAATGAAAAGCTATTCTTGCCTTGAAGTGCCCACCCCTGCTTACTTCTGTGGTGGAGTAAATGAGAGAAAAGCGTTATCTGTAAGCAAATTACTTACAAATCGAGTATGCAGAAAAGAATGTGAATTGATTGTAAAGTTAACAAATTGCCATTCTAGGAATCAGGATTAATAAACGCTTTTTGTTCATCAAGCACTTTTTTGAGCTCTGCTGGATCATAAGATGGTACCCTTTTGTGAATCATCGCATGACAGTTTGCACATACCGGCAAAAGATCTTTTTCTGGGTCTAATACATACTTGGTTCCATTACTCAATGAGATGGGATAAATGTGATGAACATGAATATAGTTCTTTCCAATTTCTCCGTAAGTTTTATAAAAATCAAACCCACAAATTTGGCATATTGCTCCAAAATGTTGAATACATAACCTTCTCGCCAAAGGGTTTCGCTCATATCTTAAAGATGTTTGCCAAAAACTTTTACCTTCTTCTAATAAAGGGGGAGATGATTTGTACGTGTAATCGTAATTGGCTACGGCTTCATCTATTAACTCCCACACTATTCTTACTGGAGCATGATTTGTTAATTCTTTCAGTTTTATAAGCCCTTCAAATGTAAATGGCGCACGGTCTTCAAGGCGGGTGAACAAATAGTTTTGTTGCCCTTCTATAGGACTTATCATTTTCTTTATTCCAAGTTGTTCTGAATTAGATCTTTTTGTTGCCTCCCAGAAAAACAACTCCCCATCCCAATAATTGTTATAGTTGTGTCCAGTTCGTCCGGGAATTCCAATATTCGCAAACAAGAATAAATTTCCTTCATAATACCTGTATCCTTTATCCCATTCGCCCCTCTGTTTGTTTATAGGTACATTTAGAATATGGTAAATGTCTGTTTTTTTATAGCTTTCGCCTCTTTTAAACAAATTCTGCATAGTGGTGGATAGCTGAATTTTGCTGTGTATTTAGGCGGAAAGTACATAGAAATTTGCGCAATTAGAATGCAACAAAAGAGTTTTATTTAATGATTGGATAATTCTCTGGCCTCGAAACTGCGACAGGCTGTCGCAGTTTCGAGGAGCAGCGTTCCACTGAGTCTTTCAGTAGTTCCTTTTTACCTCCCACACATAATAAACAAAGGATATTCCCGTTTTTCCTTCCAACCATTA
>CAMLPA010000112.1 GCA_946481605.1 uncultured Flavihumibacter sp.
AAATGTAAATGCGTGTAAATATTCCCATAACCATCCCTTTTGCCAGACAACTGCTTAGCGGATTGGCCCTTGTTGCCAGCATGGTATTTATATTTCCGGCCATAGCATCCTTCGGCGTAACGGCTGACCGTGACACAAAGCAGAAACAGGTAAACCTACTTATCCGCCGACTCGGAGACCGGCTATTACAGCAATCGGGCGACAAAATTTCCCGTGTACTGCCTGTTACTGAAAAGAAAGAGGGTACATTTTTACTCCGCTTCGAAAAGAATTTCACCTTCAATCATGATTCTCTCATCACCTTATCCCGCCAGTTACTTCCCCCATCTCAATTTCCCGGCGGCTACACGATAACCGTGCACGATTGCGCCAATGATGCCATTGTATATGGCTTCGCGTTCAACAACCATACAGAAGATATACTCGCCTGTAGTGGGAGAAGTCAGCCGGAAGGTTGTTATACGCTCGAATTTGCATTTGCTGATTTGAATACTGATGCGCACGCTGGCGCACAGCCAACAGGTACATTCAGATCGGAGCCGTTTACCTCCCCGCTTATGCTGGGGACCTACGGTTTGGTGCTGGTGCTGGCGACCACTTTCCTGACGAAACGTTTTACAAAATCATCAAAGCAGGCTCCTGCAGCCAATCGGATTGAGGCAATAGAAGAGGAGTCTGTTTCAACATTGCCCAAACTAGGCATGTTTTTATTTGATGTGAAAAAACAACGGTTGCTGTTGGAAAATGAAATAACCGCCCTCACGGATAAAGAATGCAGGGTATTGGAACTGCTTCATGAAAACTTTGGCGCATTGATACCGCGGGAAACGCTCATGCAGAAAATCTGGATTGATGAAGGCGTGCTTACCGGGCGTAGTCTGGATATGTTTATATCCAAGCTCAGGAAAAAATTAAGTTGTGATCCTTCGCTCAGGATAACGAATGTTCATGGGAAGGGATATAAGGTGGAGGTGGTGATGTAGCCATTGAAGCAAAGGAGATAGTTGTAATTTTCTATTGATGTTAAATTCCTTCAAGTCAGAAGGGGTTAAGTTTTCGCCCAGGTATTCAGTTTCGACAGCATATAATCCGTTAGAAAATAGCCGCCGGTTTTTTTACTGCCTCTGTACTCTACCAGTCCCCGGATTTTCTCCAGGTCTCGTTTCGCCGTGCGTTCAGACACATTTAACTTTTCAATCAGGTCGTTAATTTTCATTCCTGGCTTTTCAAGCACCAATTTTATAACCTCAATCAGTCTGTCTTTTGCGCTGTCATTTATCGTGTCATTTATCGTGTCATTTATCGTGTCATTTATCGTGTCATTTACAGTATCATTTATTATTTTGGCTCCACCAGGCAAAGGAATACTTGTTTTAAAAGTTTCACCTTCTATAAACACAACTTTTCCTCTACCTGCATATTCTTTTATTAAGCGGGTAGTGGTTAATATGCCAGAACCCAACTCTTCCACCCTGCCCAATTGAATAAAGAACTTGGCAATCGCAGGATTTTTAGGGAAAGGCACAAAATTCATAGGATCAATAGGTCCTTCGCCGTGTGGATTATTGGCATTTTCTGTTTCTACACGATCCGCATAAATAACAAAAGAGGCTGGTGCCGCATTGATGTATTCCCTGTGAATGATAAGATTGGCGGCAATTTCCCGGAATATGGTGGCACGAAGGCTTATCCGTTGATCGCTTTGCAGATAAAATTTATCCGGCAGGTGTCGGTTTACAAAATCCATCAACAATTCATACGCTTCAATAAGGTTGGTCTGGATGTATAAACGGTCATCATAGCGATCTGTATTGTTTATCCTTACCAGTGCATCAATCTTATAATGAGGGATGATTTGCTGAATCACTTCATCTTTGCCAAGCAAATATGCCGCGGCCAGCGTAAAACCTTCCTGGCCACTCAGGTAGTCTTTTTTCCAAAGGCCGGAAATTTCCATCATCTGCCGGTCGTTCAATGCCAGCCAGGGGTGAGCCGGGTTGTTGCTGCGGATAAGGTTGCGGATTTTAGGAAAAAGTTCTTGCTTAAAATCTTCCATTCGCAGCGCAGGATAAATGATCCCTTCCGTATAATGATTGCGTTTACGGTTGGCGATCTCCGCAATACGATGCGGCTGCTCTACTTTAAAATCGCCGTCGTTACTACGGTCGTAAATAATCTTTCCGGTTTTATGCACCTGTGAGCTGGCGGGTACCTGGATATGAATGATTTTCCGGTTATTGATACTATAAACCTGCGGAAAAAGAATAAATGGCGGATCAAGTTTTTGCGGGTTGTTGGATAAATTCACCAGATCGGTTACCATTTTTGAAACTGCATTCTCCTCAACGCCTAAAACATTTCCATTGTCACTAACGCCTAAAAGAATATCGCCTCCGTCCCGGTTGAGCATGGCGCAGATCGATTCAAAAAGGTTGCCGGGCAAAGCGGTGGCTGCCTCCTTGAATTCAAGGTGGATATTTTCTTTTTGTTGTAAGAGACGTTTGATTCGTTCCGGGTTCATAACAAACTGTGTTTGTACACTACTTTATATACTTACTGATGCATAAGTTAACACGTAATCTTTTTTTTAGGAAATTCAATTCAGCTTAGCCTTTTAGCTTTACACACAACTTGATAAATCGCAAACTGCCTGATAATTTTATTAAAGCATTCAAAGGCTTCTTCGGCGAACTACATTGATTAATTTTTAAGGTAGGCTAGTTGCTGTGCAAATCCTGTGTAAATGAAAAAAGGGTCTCAAGCTTATAACTTGAAACCCTTATCATTCTTCGCTCCCCCTGCTGGACTTGAACCAGCGACCCTCTGATTAACAGTCAGATGCTCTAACCAACTGAGCTAAGGAGGAATTTGTTTTCCCGGTTCATTACTGATTCGGGAGTGCAAAAATAGGGATTTTCACATATCAACAAAAACAAAGCGCCATTTTCTTTATTTTTTTTCTAAATTATTCAAATCCACCGCGTTAACCTGCAGTAACCAAACACTATCCAACCGGGAGGCCCGCGAGGCGGGATTTAAAAACCGGCCATTCAACCTGGTGACCGGAAAACTGGAAAATACCGCGTCCACCTTGTAGGGCAGCGCCATGCTGTCCAGTTTCGCGAGACCTGCCCTGCCGGTGTACAATAGTGGCAGCGCTATTTCAGAAGAACGCAATACCGGCGCATCACTGTAAAATTCAAAGCCATAGGAATTGATCTCCCAAAACTGCACCTGGCGCCCCGGATATTTCTTATTCTTCCATTCGGCGGCAACAGATCCTCCCTGGTATTCCAGCAAAGCCGGGTAAAAAAACAGGTTCAGGAACAGTGCCACCGCTACACTCCCTGCCAACCCCGTCCGGATAGCAGAAGAAAGATCCTGCGTTTTTATCACCCACCATACCCATAGAAAACCACCGGTGAACAAAAGATAAACCCACCAGTAAGGAGGACGGAATAAAACGATGACCACGGCAGGGAGAAGTACCATCAGCAGCGACACCACCCGTTGTGTATAGAATACCTTTTTAAATGCCGATGCAGACCGCAACTGAAGCAGCCAGGCTGCCAGTAACATGCTGAAGTAAGGAAACAGTATATTGAGGTAATGCGGAAGCTGGAACCTTGAAAGCGAAAACACCAGTAAAGTAAGAAGCGCCGCGCCAAAACTGATCCATTCCGCGGAAGCTTTTCTTTCCCCGCTGAACAATATTCTGAATTTCGAAACAATGCCCGCATACAATAAAACACTCCAGGATAGAAACGCCCAAAGCAGGGTATGCAGGAAAAAGAACGGATCGCCCTTGCCTTTTATCGGACCCGTATTAAAGAACCTTCCGAATTGACTATCCCACAGAAAAAAACGGATACCCGACACGTTTTTTTCACCAAATACCAGTAGCTCGGGACGCGCATCAAACTGTAGGTACAAACACCAGAGTTCAGGCACGATAAACACTGCGGTGAGCAGCAGGTAAACATACCATTTCCAATTCAGCAATTGTTTCCATTCGCCTTTGATCATCCAATGGATCAGCATGCCGCCTCCGATGGGAATCAACACAAATGGGCCTTTCGTCATAATAGCGGCGGCTGTGAACAAAGCGGCCGGAAACAATTGCACCGCCGCACGCTCCGCCTTCACCAGGTGGAAAGAGGAGGCGATCAGGAAAAAAGTGAGGTAGGGCTCCGCACGCACATCGTTGATGCTGATAATGCCATGCAATGCCGAAAGAAAGATGAGCACGGCAACCCGCCCCGTGTTAACGCCATAAAAATGGCGCGTGAGGGCCCCGGTGTACCAGGCAGCAGCCAGCCAGCAAAGGAAGGCAGGAAGTTTATAAGAAAATGTGCCAATCCCAAACAGCTTAAAACTTGCCGCTGTAATCCAGAAAGGAAGGTGTGGTTTATCGAGCCAGTCAGCACCGTTTGCATAGAGGTTCACCCAATCGTTGCGCCATACGATCTGCTTTGCAATGCCCGCGTACAATGCGGCATCCTGCTCCATCAATGTCGTGAACAATCCCGGGATAAGTGACAATATTAAAATGGATAGCCAGTAGTAATACCATTTCCCGGTAATTACCGGAAGTACAGTTGTTTGCATAAGAAGGTCAATTTAGGGAAGCGGGTCAAAAGTAGTGTGTTTCCCCGTTAGAATTTTCTTTCCCATCAGACGGGAGAACAGCAGGGATACGAGGTAGCCGGTTATGGCCCCGAACACCGCTCCGCCAAGAATATCCAACGGGTAGTGTTTGCCTACATAAATCTGCGCGTAGCCGATCAGCAGTGCCCAAGCCCAGACCCAGTACCAACGCTTTGCACCCATGGCCCGCACGCTGAAGAACCAGAAAGCCGCCATCCCGAAATGGTTGGAGGCGTGCGAGGAAGGAAAAGAGTACCGCCCGCCGCAGCCGATGATGTTCCGCAAATACCCGTCAAACGCCACATTGTAACAGGGCCTTTCCCGGCCAATTAAGGGTTTCAGCACGCTGGCGCTCACAAAATCTGTGATGGCGAATGTAACCAACGTGCCCAGCAGGAACAACAGCGCGTAGTTGCGCCGGTGGCGGATGATCCAGTACAAAACAAAGACATAGAGCGGCACCCAGGTGAGCGCGTTGCGCGATGCCAGCATCAGCGGATCGAGCCAGGATACGGCCCCGTTGGCATGGATGGCGATGAATAATTTTTCATCCAGCGCTATGAGTTGTTCAAACAAATTCATCGGGTGAATTTCTAAAGTGTTTGTTCTCTTTTAGTTAAGAGGCATAAAGGTATTGCTTACTTCCGGTTGATCTGTTTTTTTGAAATGAAATCTTGACGGGGCCGGGTGTCAACCACAAAAATCCCTTACTTTAGCCGGGACCGGGAAACAGGATGCATCTCGTTCCATGCACTTGTTGGCCCGCTGTAAAATCCGGATCCCGATATGAAGAAATTGTACCTGTTGACGGCGTTCATCGCTGGAGCCACTATCGCTTCCATCTGTTTCAATCAACTGCTCCTTGCGGGCATTCTCATTGTTTTACTTGCCCTCTTCACCGTATTCCAGGTATTTCAACGAACCCGTTCCGAAGCCGATACCCGGTATTTCAAAGCCAAATACGACCAACTGGCCACCAATGCCACCATCGGTATCTGTATCGCCGCCCCGGATGGGAAAATGAGTTTCGTGAGCAACCAGGTACTCGCCATTACAGGCAATATGGACCTGGAAGATAAGTCTGTGCTGTTCGAATCACTTTTTCCCGAATACTTTCAGCCTGTTATCAGGCATCATTTTGCAGAACAACTGGAAAACGATGTACACGAAATACATTTCAGAATAGCGCTCCACGAGGAAAAGCATGTGGAGATCACCAGTTACCTGCTTTACAATAAACATGCGGTTTCAGGATTGCATATTATCGTGAAGAACATTACAGACAGAGTGAAACTGGAGCAGGAACTGGAACTGCTGAAGAAAGCGGGGGAACAGGCGCAATTCCAGGTGCAGCACCTCATAGATGCCATTCCGCTGATGATCTACATCAAAGACCTGAATGGTAAGTATGTAACCGTGAACCAAACCTTTCTTCACTACATCAACCGCCGTCCGGAAGAAGTGATCGGTAAAACGATTTTTGATGTGTATGGACACGATGAGTCATTCCTCAGAACCTATGCGGATGCCGACGCAAAAGTGATTCAATCACTCGAGCCGCTGGAGATGGAGAATGTATTCAATGGACCCTGGGGGAAAACTCATGTATTTACCGTGAAGTTTCCATTTTTTGATCAGGAGGGGCGGCTCACAGGGGTGGCGGCAATTACAAAAGACAATACGGATGCCGTGAATTACCGGGAAATGCTGGAAACAAGTTCCGCAAGGGCCAGCAAAATAGAAGTACAGTTGCAAACGCTTACCCACCATATCAGGCATGATGTAAGAACACCTTTGCAGGGTGCGGCCAGTATTACAGCGCAACTGCTGCAAACACCGCTTTCACCTGAGCAACAGATTTTTCTGCAACAACTTGATGAAACGATCCGGCATGCTTCAGAAACAGCGGATGAAATGGTCCAGCTTTGCAACGATATTCCCGAAAATATGCTGGAAGAAAAACACCCGCTTTGCATCCGGAAAATCACGGAGGAACTTGCCACGCGTTTCAACACGCTGGTACAGGGAAGACCACTAAAGGTGCATACCGTGATTCACCCATCCGTTCCCAAAAGTGTTGCGGGGCATGGCCAGCAAACAACACAGGTATTACAGGTATTGCTGGCACAGGCTTTCAGGCTCACGAAGGAGGGATATATCCAGTTGGAAACACAATTGGATGAAATGCAACGGAACAATAAAGCGAGGTTGCGTTTCAGGATTTCTTACACAGGAACGCATGAATCCGGCGCACTTGTGGAAGCCTCCTTAGGATGGGCGCTTGCGCAGAAGATAGCAAAATCTGTGGAAGGAACGCTTCGTTTTGGAGACAATGAACACCCCGTACCTTATTTTGAATTGCTGCTGCCGTTCGAACTACTGGAACAATGAACTGAAGAAGCCTGGCTTAATCCCGATGAATACACCGCTATCCCGTATTTCCACCGGCCAGGTGCGCAGATAATAACCCTCCCCGCTCGTGTTTCTCCCGTTCTCAGCGTTGAATTTATAACGGTGCAGCGGACATACCACATTTCCCATGGCATCAAAAAAGCCATCGGCCATGATGCCGCCCGCATGTGGGCACTTCAGCGCAAAAGCCACCCATTTTTCTCCGTGGCGACCAATGCACATTCTTTTCCCATCCGCCTCGATGATCCCGATGTTGTTGGGCCCCAAAACAAATTCATTTACACTATCGGCCACTTTTATCCAGTTCAGCCCACTCATTAATAGAAGTATTCGGATTTATAGGGGAACCGCTCCTGGTAGAGGTCGCGCACCTTATATAAAATGCGGGTCCGCAATTGTTCGATGTTCCGCTTTTCAATGGCGGAAACGAAAACACAATTCCCGTCGGTATAACGCTGCCATTTCTCTTTCAGTTCTTCCAGTATCTGTTGTTTCACACCTTCTTCCAGCCATTCATCGAACGTGCGTTCCTCGTAGAGGTCGAGTTTGTTGAAAATGGTGATCATCGGTTTATCGAAGGCTTTCAGTTCCTGGAGGGTCTTGTTCACCACACCGTACTGGTCTTCGTAAGCCGGGTGCGATACATCCACCACATGCAGCAGGATATCGGCTTCCCGTACTTCATCCAGCGTGCTTTTGAAACTTTCAACCAGGTGGTGGGGCAGTTTCCGGATAAAACCCACGGTGTCGCTCAGCAGGAAAGGCGTACTTTCAAACACGACTTTACGCGTAGTGGTTTCGAGGGTGGCGAAAAGTTTGTTCTCCGCGAAAACCTCACTTTTACTGAGGATATTCATCAGCGTGGACTTGCCCACATTTGTGTACCCCACCAACGCCACGCGGATAAATTCGCCACGGTCTTTGCGTTGGGTGAAAGCCTGCTTATCGATTTCCGCGAGTTTTTTGCGGAGCAATACAATTTTGTCTTTAACGATCCGGCGGTCGGTCTCAATTTCGGTTTCCCCGGGACCTCTTGTGCCGATACCGCCCCCCTGCCTTTCCAGGTGTTTCCACATCCCTTTCAACCGGGGAAGCAGGTATTGGTATTGGGCCAGTTCCACCTGCGTTTTCGCCTGCGCCGTTTTTGCCCTGCGGGCGAAGATGTCCAGGATAAGATCGGAGCGGTCAATCGTTTTTATCCCGGTATCCTTTTCGATATTGATGATTTGTGAGCCGGTAAGTTCGTCGTCGAATATCAGCAGTTCCGCTCCTTTGCTGAGGGCGTACTGTTTAATTTCTTCCAGTTTCCCTTTTCCCACGAAGGTCCGGCTATCGGGATGCGCCAGTTTTTGGTAGAATTTCTTCACGGTAACGGCGCCTGCGGTTTCCGCAAGGAATTGTAATTCATCCAGGTATTCCAATACCTGTTGTTCCGTTTGTTCTTTGGTAACCAGTCCCACCAGGAGCGCTTTCTCCTGTTTCTGAATGATAGATTTGTTCTCGAGCAATGAATCAAGTTTCGGCAAAGATAGGAAGGGCGGGGCGAAAATGGGGTTTCAGGGCGAAAGGCATGGATTTTTTAAGTAGATTAAGGAAGAAATCCGGGCAACGCTTTTATTTTATAGGAAGCTGGTTGCGAAAGATTGTTTCGGGAAACGCCAGCGCTTCGCACTGGATTTTTTTATCCTTAAAACAGTTTCAGATGGATGCATCGGAGTTGAACATAGAAAGATACCTATCAGGCGCGATGAACGAGGAAGAGCGAACTGCTTTTAAACAAAAGCTGAAGGCCGATCCTGTTTTTTCGAAGCGTGTGCGCAGGGCGTCGGTCAGGCGCAGGCGCTACCTCTTCGCGGGCATTGCTTCTGTGGCCATCGTGGCCGTTATTTTCTTATGGCCATCGCCCGGGTACATCGACCGTTGGGGGCAGATGAAAATGGAGAACCCGATTGAAAGAG
>CAMLPA010000113.1 GCA_946481605.1 uncultured Flavihumibacter sp.
GGCCAGGTGCGGTTCCTGGTCCACCACATGCGCCTCCATTTCATTTTTTTCTTCCAGTGGAATATAGGGTGGATTTGAAATAATCATGTCGAATCCGTGGAAAGGTTCCCATTTTTCAGGGTCAGTAAAGTCTGTATGGTGAAATTCAATTTCAACACCCAGTGCCGTTGCATTCCTTCGGGCTACGTTCAGCGCGGCTTCTGAAACATCCAATGCGTGTACTTCAAGGCAGGGGAGTTCGAGTTTCAACGAGGTGGGAATACACCCGCTTCCGGTGCCGATGTCCATTACACGGAGAGGTTTTCCAGGATCAGCTTCAATGATGTGTGCGATCATCCAGTGCACCAGTTCTTCTGTTTCCGGCCTTGGGATCAGGACATCCTGGTTTACGAAAAAACGACGGTCCATAAACCAGGCTTCTTCCAGCACATACTGCACGGGAACGCCACTCAGTAACCGTTCTGCCATCTCGCTGATGTTGTTTTCCTGTTGAGCGGTTATCTCTGTATGTGTCAGCATCATGCGCTCACTTCTCGATTGGCCGGTGACGTGTTCCATCACCATATCGGCGATGTTTCCTGCTTCCCGGTTGTCGTAACGTGTCTCAAGTTTTTTCCGAAGTTCGTGGAATTGTTGCTGGATGGTCATAGCGCGATAAAGTTAGGATGTTTCGGCGAATAGGAGGGAGTTGGTATATTTGAAACATGAGGGATGAAGTTTACATGCGCAGGTGTTTTCAACTGGCGGAAACGGCTTTGGGTGAAGTAGCGCCCAATCCTGTTGTTGGCGCGGTACTGGTGCACAATGACCGGATCATTGGCGAAGGGTTTCATCGTAAATACGGTGCCGCACATGCGGAGGTAAATGCGATCAATTCCGTAAAAGATGAAGACCGCGCACTTATCCCTTTCGCCACGATGTATGTATCGCTTGAACCCTGCGCGCATTTTGGCAAAACCCCTCCCTGCGCGGACCTGCTGGTTCGCCAACGTGTAAAACGGGTGGTGATCGCTAACCGCGATCCTTTCCCCGATGTGGATGGAAAAGGAATCGGTAAATTAACAGCCGCAGGTATAGAAGTGACTACAGGTGTACTGGAAGAAGAGGGCTGGTGGCTCAACCGCAGGTTCTTTACCTTCCATACAAAACAGCGTCCATACATCGTGTTGAAGTGGGCGCAGACTGCCAACGGCATTATTGGTGTGCCCGGAGAACGACTGCTTATTTCCAATCCATTCACCAATAGGCTGGTACATAGATGGCGTTCGGAAGAAGCGGCGATTCTTGTTGGAAAGAACACCGCGCTGGAAGATGATCCCAGGCTCGATAACCGCTACTGGCAGGGATCGGCTCCGGTACGGATACTGCTGGATACTTCGTTATCAGTGCCGGAAACGGCTTATATTTATAACAGCGCAGCACCTTCGATCATCATCAATTACAAGTCTGAAAAGACGGTCGGCAACATCACCTGGCTAAAAGCGGATGCCTCACGGCCATTGGCAACCGAAGTTTGCAGGATCCTTTACGAGCAAAAAATCCAAAGCGTACTGATCGAAGGAGGGGCAAAAACCCTCACTGCCTTCCTGGAAGAGGACCTCTACGATGAAGTCAGGGTCATCACCAATGAAAGTCTGACGGTTGCCAGCGGTATCAAAGCGCCTGTTCCCGGCAACCTGGTGCACCTGGAAACCCAACATATTGCTTCCGACACGGTAACTGTTTTCCGGCACGCCTGATCCACCTTATTTCCCCGCATAAAGAATAATTCGGATATTTGCCGCCCATCATCATGCAGCAGGATTATTATTTCACCATCGAACAGCCCTCCACGGCTGAATTTAAAGACAGGGGCAGCAAGTTCCTTGCCTACGCCTACCCGGTTCAGGAGGTAGCGGATGTAAAGCTGCGCCTGGGTGAACTAAAAAAAGAACATCCCAAAGCGGTGCACCATTGTTTTGCCTACAGGCTCGGTCTGGACGGCACACAATTCCGCGTAGCCGATGATGGAGAACCCGCAGGCTCTGCCGGAAGGCCGATACTCGGCCAGATCGACAGCAAGCAACTGACCAATACCCTCGTGGTGGTGGTGCGGTATTTCGGGGGGACACTGCTGGGTGTTCCCGGACTTATCAATGCTTATAAAACAGCCACTTCCCTGGCTTTACAGGTTACGCCAATCGTTCAGAAGCCTGTGGAAATAAAGTATGTGCTCCACTTCGATTATACACTAATGAATGAAGTGATGATGGTGGTAAAACAATCGCAATGCTCCGTGATCGCACAGGAGATGCAGCTTTTTTGCCAGCTTACCATCGGCGTACCCCGCAACAGACTCGATGAAGTGTTGTACCGCATCAGCGAATTGAGGCATGTGGATATCGCGCCGGTTAAATAACCGTTTTCATCTGTTTTTACATTCTTCCTTCTCCCCACCAATATCATCATGCATGTTCCTTGCTTCTCTCAATATTTATGAAACCGCATGCGGAAACAAAACGCTTTCAGGTAGTGCTGAATAGCAAATAGCCCCCAACGTTTATTGCTTTCCGGAATTGGACGTAATTGTAAAATCATGCCCGTCCAACGCCTTTCAAAGTGCAGTATGTTCTCCCTGTGAATGGCTTTTTCCGGAGGCTCCATCAGCGATACCTTCTTCCATTTCACTCCATGCAAAACCACATAGTGGATAGTGGGTCCGGACATTACTTGGGCAATGGCTGGAAAATGTGCATGTCGCAGGTGCCTGGCGTTCATGCGGCTTACCTCCGTTGTAAATCCGCTTTTTCCGGCGATCTGCGCTATATCGTCCATATTGGTTCCATCATTCGCCATGACTTGCATCTGCCGCAGTAACGGAATAGCGATGTATTTGTGGTAAACAGCCGCCACAGCACAAAGGCAGGCAATACTATGGTCCTGTTTATAAACTTGCGGTGAGTCATTACTTCTGACAATCGTTTTTTGCATTCCAGGATTTTTGGGTTTCATAAAAATGTGGTGTTTGCTGCACGGTGTAAAAGTACCTTCACCCCATTAGCTGATGTGCATAACAAACGTTTATATCCTTGTATAAATGCTTTCGCTGAATTAGCGGGAAATTCCTTTCTTTTGTAGACCCAATTGATTCACCATGAGCAGCATCCTTGTTCCTTTCGACTTCTCCGAAAACGCCATCAGGGCGCTTCAGCAGGCTTTTTTCCTGGCAGATACCACCGGTTCCACGGTGGACGTATTACACATTACGAATGTGAATGTAGCCAGGGAGTACCCGAAAAACTGGGGAGAAGAAAGCATTAGCGAAGCTCAGTTACATGCACATCTTGAAGCAGCGGTCATGGAGCATAAAGGCAATTCCACAGCAGGGATTACGATAACTATAAAAGAGTCCACGCTTGTTTCAGGCGGAATTATCAGTTATCTGCTGGACACCAAACCCACACTGGCAGTTATGGGTACGCACGGGTGGAGTGGACTGGCCGACAAATTATTGGGCAGCAACACTTCCTCCCTTATTACACATGCTATTTTCCCTGTACTGGCCATTCCCCCACATTGGACGCCCGCGCCTTTGACCAAAGGAATTGCCAATGTTGAATTGAAAAACCTGTCCAATTTGCTGCCGGCGCTGGAGCAATGGGCCGCGCTCCTGCACACGCCCGTTGAAGTGATTGAATTCAGCGCCGTTCCAGAAGTGGAAGAAGATGCAACCGTTACACCAACACCAGGTTCTGATGTTGTGATCTCCGGAGTGGCAAAACTGATGGATGATCTTACCCTGGCAGAAAACATCGCGCAATACACTTCCGCACAAGAAGGTGCTTATGCCATCATGTTCGTGCATGAGCGCAAATGGTTCGAGAAGATTTTTTCCGGCAGTATTTCTGAAAAAGTTTCCGGTATAATAGAAGCGCCATTGCTGGCGCTCCCTTTGAACTGAATTTAGCGGAGAAAGTATTGGCTTACTTTTAATTCTTTGCTTCCCTTGGTATATACATAAAATCCTTCCCCGGATTTAACGCCCAGTTTACCGGCAGTTACCATGTTCACCAGCAATGGAGAAGGTGTGTATTTCGGTTGTCCGAAGCCGTTGTACAGCACATTCAATATGGAAAGGCATACATCCAGCCCGATAAAATCTGCCAGTTGGAGTGGGCCCATCGGGTGCGCCATGCCCAGTTTCATAATCGTATCGATCGATTCAACGGTAGCCACGCCTTCGTGTAAGGTATGAATCGCTTCGTTGATCATGGGCATGAGGATGCGGTTGGCCACAAACCCGGGGTAATCATTGGCCAGCGCTGGCACTTTACCCAATTTTTCACTGAGTGCAAGAATACTGTTGGTTACCTCTTCGGAGGTTGCGTATCCGTTGATGACTTCCACGAGTTTCATTACGGGAACGGGATTCATAAAATGCATCCCGATCACTTTTTCGGGGCGTTTTGTTACCGAAGCAATTTTTGTGATGGAAATGGAAGAGGTATTGCTGGCCAGTATGGCGTTTTCGGGCGCGTGCTGGTCCAATTCCCTGAAGATGTCCAGTTTAAGGGATGTGAGTTCAGTAGCGGCTTCCACGGCAAGATCAATACCGGCTGCACCGGCCTCGATACTGGTAAATGTAGTGATGCAGGACAGCGCGGCTTCTTTTTCTTCGGAAGTAAGTTGTGCTTTGGCGATCTGCCGGTCCATATTGGCGGCGATAGTGGATACAGCTTTTTCAAGTTGTGCGGCACTTACATCAATCAGGTGAACGGAAAAACCATTTTGTGCGAATACATGGGCGATACCATTCCCCATGGTGCCTGCTCCGATAACGGCGATGTTCTTCATATCAGCAAACGTATTTTAGGTTAGAAGCGGGAAGTTATTACATTTCACGAATATAACCGGCTGCTGACGTGGGGAGGAAAAAGTGTTGTAGCGGAAGCGCGCTTATTTTTTGCTTTTAAAGTCGCCGCGTTTCCAGGCTTTAATGAATTCGTTCCAGGCGAACGGGTTCATGATATTCATGGGAGGATTCTGTCCGCGGTAGTATAACTGCTGGTTGGCTTTTTTCATGGAGTAGTTCATGCCTTCTCCTGCATCGGCGGGCAGGGTGCGTGCGAGTACGCGCAGTTTCGCGGCTTCCGTGTTTTGGCGGGCAATTTCAAGGTCGTCATCGTCCACTTTCAGGTTCACGAAATCCCGTTCAAATTGTTCCCTGGTAGGTTTGGGTTTGATGATGGTAACAGGGAGGTATGTAGTATCTTCTACCAGCAACTGGATGAGACTTTGTTCGTTGCCATCAAGATTCTTGGGGATCTCTGCCAGTTTTGCTTTGTAAGAAACGTGCGAAAATTCAATGATGTCTCCTTTCAGCACTACGATCGAAAAAACACCCTGGTCGTTGGTGAAGGTGCCCTGGTTCCGGCCTTTTACGGTAACGCTTACAGCGGGAATGGCTTTCAGACTGTCGGCAGTCATTACCACGCCGTACAATTGTACAACGGAATCCTTGAACGTTTCAAACTGAGCCTGGGCGGCTGCGGGAAGAAATAGGGCCGCAATCAGGAGGTATCGTAAAATTTTCTTCATCCTTTCAAAGATAAGTAGTCAGTACCTAAATCGGTCTGAATGAATCAACAAATTCACGTGGGAAAGGGTTAATTTTGCAGAACTATTCTTTTTTTAACAAAATGTTTTGGGATGACGCAGCAGCAAGTATTAGACGCGTTGAAGAATGTGCAGGAACCCGACCTCGGGCAGGATATCGTTACGCTGAATATGGTGAAAGATATTGAGATTGAAGGGGATAAAGTCTCATTTACAGTGGTGCTTACTACGCCGGCCTGTCCAATGAAGGATATGATCCGCAATGCCTGCGTGAATGCCGTTCAGATCCTGGTGAACAAACAGGCCCAGGTAACGGTGAATTTCACTTCAAATACAAGTTCACAACGTTCGGGCAACCAGCAAGTGTTGCCGAAGGTGAAAAATATTATCGCCGTGGTTTCTGGTAAGGGTGGTGTAGGCAAATCCACCGTTTCCTCCAACCTGGCCCTCGCATTGAGCCAGGGCGGCGCGAAAGTCGGGCTGATGGATGCCGATATTTACGGACCCAGCCTGCCCATCATGTTTGGTGTACGGGGCGAAAGACCATTGATGCGCGACATCAATGGAAAAGGTATGATCCAGCCCCTCGAGAAGTATGGTATTAAACTGATGAGTATCGGTTTGCTGGTAGATGATAAGAACGCAGTGGTATGGCGCGGACCCATGGCCAGCAGCGCCATCAAACAATTCATCACGGATGTGTACTGGGATGAACTGGATTACCTGGTGATTGACATGCCACCCGGTACCGGAGATATTCACCTGACCATTCTGCAAACAGTTCCCGTTACAGGTGTTGTGGTGGTGACCACCCCGCAGGATGTAGCACTCGCCGATGCCAAAAAAGGGATCGCCATGTTCGGCCAGGCACAAATCAAAGTGCCCATCATCGGACTTGTGGAGAATATGAGTTATTTCACACCCGCCGAACTGCCTGAAAACAAATACTACATCTTCGGAAAAGAAGGCGGTAAGCGCCTTGCGGAAGAATATGATCTTCCTTTCTTAGGACAAATCCCCATCGTGGAGAGTATCCGTGAAGGTGGTGACAAAGGCGTGCCCGCCGCTGTGGGGGAAAACGAGGTCGCCAGGAAAGCCATCCTCGATTTTGCAGGGAATGCTGTACGGCAGATCGCTATCCGCAACGCCAGTGTTGCCCCCACAAGAAAAGTGGAAGTAGTATAAACTCTTGAACGTTTTCCCGTCATGAACGGGTCCAAAATATTATGAACAGAAATGAGCTGGTCGCGCAGATACGCGCAAAGAAATCTTACCTCTGTGTAGGACTGGATACTGATATCACCAAGATTCCGAAACACCTGCTTTCCTACGCGGATCCCGTGTTTGAATTCAACCGCAGGATCATCGACGCCACAAAGGACCTGTGTGTTTCGTACAAGATCAATACTGCTTTTTACGAAAGCCGCGGCATGAAAGGATGGGAATCACTGGAACGTACTATCAATTATATACCCAACACGCATTTTAGCATTGCCGATGCCAAAAGGGGAGATATCGGCAATACGTCCGCGCAATATGCGAAAACATTCTTTGAGGCATACCCATTCCATTCGGTAACAGTGGCGCCCTATATGGGCAGTGATTCTGTTTTGCCTTTCCTCGAATACCGCGACAAATGGACCATCCTTTTAGGGCTTACCTCCAACCAGGGGGCCGCTGATTTTGAACTGCTGGAAACCGACGGGGAACGTTTATACGAAAAAGTGCTGAGAACGGCGTCTGGATGGGGCTCCCCCAATAACCTGATGTTCGTGGTTGGCGCCACACAGGCTGCGGAATTTGAAAACATCCGCACTATTGTTCCTGATCATTTTTTCCTGGTGCCTGGCGTGGGTGCGCAGGGCGGAAGTTTGCGTGAAATTTCAGAGAAGGCCATGAACAAAGATGTGGGCATTCTGGTCAATGCTTCCCGTGCCATTATTTATGCCGGTCATGGCGAGGATTTCGCGGAAGAAGCACGTGCCGTAGCGGCTCAATACCAGCAGGAAATGGCCGGGTACATCCGCAGCTACAGCGCCGTGGTATGATTTTTATAACATTCTGACGGAAAATGTTGTCACAGAATTTACGAACAATTTAAACCGATCAAAATGAAAAAGGTACTTACGGCATTATTCATCCTCATTGGCGGAGCGGGTTACGCTCAAACTTTTCAACTGGGCGTAAAAGGCGGCGTGAACGTCAGCAATTATACCGGTAACTTCAGGCAGATCGATAAAGAAGCGCTGGTGGGTTTTCACATTGGCGGTATGCTGAACTTTAAGCTGGGGAATAATTTCTCTTTAGGACCAGAAGTGCTGTTCTCTTCGCAGGGCGCTAAAATTGATGAAGGAAATGGGCTGCAGGATTACAAAGTCTCATATATCAACGTACCGGTAATAGCAAGAGTGCGCACGAATGGCGGATTTTATGTTGAAGCTGGTCCGCAGGTCGGGTTCAAGTTAACCGAGAATACAGATAATACGCCTATTAATACTTTTGCGAAGAACCTTGATCTTTCCGGTGCGGTAGGGCTTGGTTACCATGGCGCCAGCGGTTTCGGAGCAGGGGTTCGTTATATTGCCGGGCTTTCTAAGGTGGGTGATTTTAATTCACAGAATATTGATCCGGATTTCAAGAATAGTGTATTGATGGGCAGTGTGTTTTTCACGCTGTTTAATAATAAGTAGTTTTTACTTTCCACCTTTTATAGAAAATGTTGCTCGCTAAGGCGCTAAGACGCAGAGGTAGGGCATCTATAGTGAATAAGTAATATTTTTGTAGGAGTTAAATAAGAGAGGGTGCATCATAAGATGCACCCTCTCTTATTTTTACGGGAATATTATTTGAATTTCAAACTTTCCATACTATAGGTATGAAATTTATTTAAAAATAACTACAAAGCCTTGCTTCATTTAAAATCCACGCTTTCCTACTCTGCGCCTTAGCGCCTTTGCGAGAAACCCTACCTCAAATCAATCACTTCCACCCCCGGATACTTCGCCGCGTTAAACACAAATTGCGCATCCGGTACTGCAGCGGCTCCATTCAAAGAAGAAACGGTATAAGTGAACCTGTTCCCGCTTTTTTCCATCACTTTGGTGCTGTAAATCGTTTGTGTGGCTTTATCTACCCAAACCAATACTTTATGGAAAGGTTTGCTTTTGTCTACGGGCGTAAGTTCGATTTCCTGGAGCGTTTTGGCGCCCTGTTTTTTCTCGCCGTTCATTTTGTAGAGAAAATCTTTATCGTAGAAATTGGAGAATAATTTCTGGGGTGTGATCATATTTGCCGCGGGATCCACTTTGGAAATTTGTACTTCGTTGGCGGAAGGATCGTAGGTCCAGATGTTTTTGCCATCGCAGAAAATTTCCTGGTCGGTGA
>CAMLPA010000114.1 GCA_946481605.1 uncultured Flavihumibacter sp.
ATGCTGCTCAGGTTGTTGCCTTCTCCTTCGGGAACCAGTATGGTAATATGTTTCATGCGATGGACTTTGTTTAAAGGTACGAAAGAGGGTTGTCTAAATTGCCCCGTTAAAATGTCTGTTCAGCCACCCTTCCGGTTGGAAGAGGAGCGGTAGATTTACAGAAGAAAATCTTATCGAATATGTCAGCTAAACATTTCACTTGCACGCTTGAAACCACACAGTCTCCGGAAAAAGTTTTTGAAGCGATAACGCAGGTCCGGGATTGGTGGGTAGGTTATTATGGGGAAGAAATTATGGGAGAAACGGCGAAGCTGAACGACACCTTCAGCTTCCGGGCCGGAGAGGGCGCGCATTATAGTGAACATCGATTGGTTGAAGTGGTTCCCGGGGAAAAAATAGTGTGGCTTACCACCAACAGTGATTTCAATTTCATTCAGCATAAAGAAGAATGGACCGGAACAAAAATCATTTTCGAGATTACAACAACGGGGGATAAAACCAGACTTGTTTTTACACACGAAGGCCTTACGCCCGATGTTGAATGCTATAATGCCAGTTCACCTGCATGGACGCAGTATTTGCAACACAAGTTACTTCCGCTGATCAATGCTGATCTTTGAATCGTGAAGCGCCTCACCATTCAATAGTTTTGTTATCCGGTTTTCTCGCCACCTACTTTTTTCAGCGCCACTACAACTAATGCCACAAGGAACAACACACTCACCCAGGCACTCACCTGCATTCCCGTGCCGAAGGCATTCTGCGCCGCGATAATAAGTGCCTTACCCTGCTCCGCCGGCAATGCAGCGGCTTCGTTTACCGCGCCACCAAATGTTTCTATGGATTTTTCTGAAGCCTGAGCGGGAATAGATTCCTGGCTCATCAACCGTACATAAATAGCCGTACCCAGACTTCCAAAAATGGCCATGCCCGTGGCGCCACCAAATTCAGCGCTGGTTTCAGAAATGGCGCTTGCGGAACCGGCCCTTTCAGGTGGAGCAGAACCCACTACCAGATCGGTGGCCAGGGTAACTACAGGCGCAAACCCTACCGAAGTGAGGAACATGGCGGCCACCACCATCCATACACTACTCTGGGCATCAAGCTGCGCGATCACAACAAAGCCTGCGATAGCAAGGCAGAGTCCCAGTGCCATTAACTTACCTGGCGAAAACAGTTTAAGCATTTTCGGCCCTTGTGTTGCGCCGAGGATAAATCCCGTAAACGAGGGAAGGGCCCAGAGTCCTGCCGCAAGCGGTGATAAACCCAGCCCCAACTGCATGTATTGGTAGATAAAAAAGAACGAGCCAAACATCACAAAGCAACCCATCCCATAAATGGTGAGCGAGGCACTGAAAGCAGGTATCCGGAATAAACTGATGTCTATCAACGGATCACTGAGTTGCTTTTGTCTCCTGAAGAAGATGATTCCTGTGCATATCCCCACTGCGATAGAGGTTAACCATAGCCAGTTGAATCCGTTGGTGGCAATTTGTTTCAGTCCGAAAATAATCAGCAGTACCGCGATGAGGGACAGCAAGGCGCTTGCGAAATCAAGGCGTCGTGCGGAAGGGTCTTTGAACTCGGGGAGCAGATAAGGACCTGTAATCAGCAGCAGCAACATCACGGGAATACCCACCAGGAAAACGGAGCCCCACCAGAAGTATTGCAGCATAACGCCGCCCACGATAGGACCCACCGCGCCACCTGCGGCATAGCCCATGGCCCATATCCCGATTGCTTTCGTGCGCTCTTCCGGATCCGGGAACATATTTCTGATCAGCGATAAAGTGGAAGGGGCAATGGTGGCACCTGCAATACCGAGTACCGCCCTGGCGAAGATGAGCATATTCGCTGATTGAGCGAAGGCTGCGAACAAAGAGGCCAATCCGAAAAAGGCCGCCCCAATCAGCAGCAGTTTACGCCTGCCGATCCTGTCGCCGAGGTTGCCCATGGTGATGAGGAAACCCGCTACGAGAAACCCGTAGATGTCCATGATCCAGAGGAGTTGGTTGCCGGTGGGTTGCAGGTCGGCGCTTAATTGAGGAACGGCCAGGTTCAGTACCGTGAGGTCCATGGAATAAAGCATACACGGCAGGGCAATCACGATGAGGCCGAGCCATTCCTTGCGGGTGGCTTTGGCTGGTGCGGAAGCCAGTATGGGTGCATTTTCCATAAAATGGTTTTGTGGTACCAAACTTACGGTGTAAGGAAGAAATAAGCAGGGTGCAATTATGACTTTAAGCAGGGGGAATGCGACAGGGGAGGAATTAAAAAAGCCGCTCCCTCAGAAGCGGCCCATAATTTATCATTCAACATCCATCATTCAACATTATCTCCCATTTGCCCTCAACACTGTAATGTTCTTCTTCACCCTGTCGTCATGGGTTTTTTTAATGATATAGTGCCATTGTTTGTCCGATACATCCACGAAAAATACTTCTCCTGTTTTGTGTTCTGCCACTGCATCCTGGAATTCTTTGGGGAAGCTGTATTCACCAAAGAACCAGTCGGTATCGCCGCGGGTGGTATTGCCGTCCATCGTGTATTTGTCGGAGAGTTCAGCGAAAGAAACGCCTTCATTGGCTTTCTGCACGATCTCTTTTTTCAGTTTTTCGATTTCCGAAGGGGTGAGCGATCCACCATCGAGGAACACATAGCTGGCGCGGTAAGCCACGGAGCCAACGGCTTCCAGCACTTTATAGGTAACATATCCCACGGAGAAAACATCGCCCTGCTTCTGGCGGAGCAAACGTTTATCGATAAGCGTAGTGTCTTTATCTGCGGAAAGTTCGAGGATAGCAGGCTTCAATTCCGGGTTATCCTTGATGAACTGCTGCGCCTGCTGCAGCGTGGTGATCTTTTTGAATTTCTCGGTAACGGTTTCCTGCGCGAAGATGGCGGTGGAAAAAAGAAGGAAGGCCATTACAAAACGGTATCTCATATTTTTCATTTTTTCTGTAGATGCAAAATTCCTACCTGAGGTTGATCGGACAATGAAGTATCATGGAAGATAACATTTTTTTGGCGAAAAAGATCGGTGTTTCACCCCATGATTTCGTTACTATTTCAGTTCCTTCAGTTGTATTCTTCTGAAATCGATGGGCTGTCCTTCACTCTGGAAGGCGATATACCCTTCTTTGAGCATTTTCCCGTTCAGCTTCTGCGTGGGGTCGAACCTGTTCACCACGCTGCCGCCAATCTGTGGTTTACTGTAGGTTAATACTGTGTCGCCTTCTATGATGTGTTGCACCAGGGAATCGCCGTACACAATAAGTTCAGCCTTTACCCATTGCTCCGGGGGATAAGTTTTAGAAGAAGAATTGATGCAGTGGGTAGAATCCAGTTTTCCGTTATAAACAACGTGTGTACCGGGTGAACACATATTGCCCGTGGGCCTGGGTTTGCCATCGGGCAGGCCGGCCAGCAACTGCATTTCCACGGATATCGGCCAGTCCTGTTCTTTGGGCATGGTGCGCGGATCCTGGGAATGGAACATGATGCCGCTGTTCAGGATGGTATAGGAAGGAGCGTCCTTCCGCCAGTCGCTGGTGAACTTATATTCGAATTTGAGGTGGAAGCTGGAGAGCGGTTTCTTGTAATAAAGATGACCATACCTTTCGTTGAAGGTATCGTATTGGTCATACCTTACTTCGAGCACGGAATCTTCGGTAATGCGGAAAGTATTGCCATAGTTATCACCGGTTTCATGGTGGTGAATCTTTACCATCCAGTCTTTGAGGTCTTTTCCGTTCAGCAGGTCCTGCCATCCGGCCTGTTGGTTTTGAATGGGGGGCTTGCAGGAAAACAACACCAGTAGAGCGCTGAGCGAAAGGGTCATGTTGCGAACAATCGATTGCATATCAAAAAGTTTTTCAACCTGTAATTTATCTTCCTTTTTCCGTTCAGCAAGTATTCAGCGTCGGCATTTAAAATTTTCCTAATATTATGTCCCTTTTCTTTCCGCAAGGGCGCTCTGGTTAGTCTGCATATTCTTCATAATCAATTTATACTCATGAACGGGTTGAACATTGTTATAAGAGGGCATAAGCAGGCGCCCGCAGTGGCCACCAATGCAGGCGATGTATTGGAACTGGAAGCGTCTTACACAATTACCGGGGTTTCCCGCGGCGATGCCTCCGCCCATAAGATCACACTGAACAGGGAGAAATTACTCGAGTTTGTTTTTGAAGATGAAACCACCTGGATGTGCAGCGATGCATCTATCCATGAACTGTTTCCTGAACTGGATGCGCCTGGCGTGGCTTCGGCTGTACGTGGCGGCGATGGGGCATTCGAAATACCTGCGGCGTTAAAGGCGCCGGGAGCGGAACGCGGACTGATCACCAACGTGGCCATTAAACTCATCAATGTATTCGCGAAAAAGAAGATAGGCATCACCGTTGAAAAAGCCGCCCGCAATTATGAGCTGAAAAACCTGGGCAATGTGGTCGGACTTTTTAAAGTAGATACCGGTTTTCATTTGCACGAGTTCCGTGCGCCGGAGGCGGGGAAGCCGGTGCTGTTGCTGATCCATGGAACAGCGTCTTCCGTATGGGGTTGCTTTGGCGGAATGAAAAATACAGAACTCTGGAAATACCTCTGCCAAACCTATGGTAACAATATTTACGCTTTTCAGCATGAAACGCTGAGTAAAAGTCCGCTGGACAATATCCGCGAACTGGTTGGGTTGTTGCCTTCCAACCTGCACCTGCACATCATTACACATTCACGCGGCGGATTGCTGGGAGATGTACTCTCCAGGTTCACCGATTCTGATGCGGGGAAAAATGGCTTTACAGATGAGGAACTTGCTTTGCTGGAGAAAGAAAAACGACATGCGGACCTGCGTAACATTGAGGCGATAACTAAGTTGATGGCGGGGAAACAACTGCGCGTAGAGCGTTTTATCCGTGTTGCCTGTCCGGCCGCAGGAACAATACTGGCTTCCAAACGACTGGATATTTATTTTAATGTGATCGCCAACTTAACAGGGTTGTTAACCGGTTCACTGGCCAACCCGCTGTTCACGGCCTTTCGCGAGCTGATCGCCTCGGTGATTGATACGAAAGATGACAGCGATGTATTACCGGGCATTGAAGCCATGAACCCGGAATCGCCGTTTTTGAAAGTGCTGAATAACCCATCTACGTCAGCGCCATTGAACAATCAATTGGTGGTGGTAGCCGGTAACTGTGGATTGAACTTCAGTATGAAGGCGTTGAAGATACTTGCCGTTCGCCTGTTTTTCCTGGAAGCCAACGACCTTGTGGTGAACAGCGATTCGATGTACCTGGGGGCCAAAAGGAAATTACCGGTTCAGTATTTCTTTGATGATGCCGATGATGTGGACCACTTCAGCTATTTCCGGAATAAAAAAACAGGTCAGGCCATGGTGCGCGCCTTCCAAACCCAGCCCGATAAGCCTGTGCCCGGGTTTTCACTCTTCAACAGTCCCAGTTCGGAAGAGGCCCTCCGCAATGCGTTGTTTAACCCCGAAGGCGGTGAACTTTTCCCTGATGAAATCACGGGAAAAAGACCGATCGCCGTATTGTTGCCCGGAATCATGGGTTCCAATATTGGTCCTAAGGAAGACCTGCTCTGGATCAATTACTGGAAGTTCATTAAGGGTGGGTTAAAAGACCTGAACAACCTGGAGGAATACACCGCAACTTCAGTGGTGAAAACCTCGTATAAAAAACTGAAAGATGAACTCTCCGCGAAATATGATGTGGAAACCTTCCATTTCGACTGGCGCCGTCCGCTAACCGAAGTGGCCGCTATCTTCAACGAAAGAATAAAACAACTGATGGCCTTCGGCCAGCCGATCAAACTGATTGGTCACTCCATGGGCGGTGTGGTGGTCCGTGATTTTATGGTGAACCACCGCGAAACCTGGGAGCAGCTCAATAACTCCACGGGCTTCCGGCTTATATTTCTGGGATCCCCGCTGGGCGGCTCTTTCAGAATTCCCTACGTATTATTCGGGAAAGATTCCATCATCAAGAAACTCGCGATGATCGATATGCGCCACAGTAAAAAGGAGCTGCTGCGTGTGTTTTCAGGGATGCAGGGGTTGTTAAGTTTACTTCCACTTGATAAAAACAACCCGGAAAATGATTTCGGCAACGGAGAAACCTGGCGACAAATGGCACTTGCAGCAGGCGATGCCACCTGGCCACTTCCCCCAGCCAATGCGATTAAAGCGTTTGCAGATTACCGTGATGATATGACGGAACTTTCAGCAGATGACTTTAAGAACGCCGCTTACATCGCCGGGAAAGACAAGTCCACACCTTGCGGTTATCGCATCGCAAACGGACAACTCGTGTTCCTCAGTACCGCCGAAGGCGACCAGAGTGTTACCTGGGAAACAGGTATCCCCGCTTTAATGACTTCAGCTAACAATGTTTATTATGTGAATGTGTCCCATGGTGCGCTGGCCAACGAACCGTCTATGTTCAAAGGCATCAGTGAAATCCTTGAAGCGGGTACCACTAACCTTTTGAGTAAGAAGCGACCGGTGGTGCGCGGGGAAGAAAAAGTATTCCGTACACCCGAAGTGCACGATTTCGATACATCCATGATAGGACTGGAAAAAACACTGCTGGGGTTGGGCGGTGAAACCACCGGGATAGAGCGCGGTGAAACACCGATCAGGGTATGGGTAAGTAACGGAGATCTTTGTTATGCCGCAAACCCGGTGTTGGCGGGTCACTTTGAAGATGACGGCGTATTGTATGCAGAATCTTATATGGATGCGCTGCTGGATGGCGCTTTGCGGAAGCGGCACCAACTTGGATTATATCCTGGAAAAATCGGTACCAGCGAAGTATTCCTGCCTGATGCAGGTCGCTTTACCGGCGCAATTATAACCGGTTTGGGAAAACCCGGTACATTAACGGCGCACCAGCTCACGCTTACCGTAGAGCAGGGGGTCACCAATTATTTACTCGGCTTCAACAGCGGTCTGGAGCGTAGCCAGAAAAAAACGGATGGTTCAGGTATTTCTTCCCTCATTATAGGGTGCGGATATGGCGGACTGAGTGTGGAGAATTCCATCCGCGCGATCTTACAGGGCGTTCAGAATGCCAATGTAAAAATGGCCAAATTGTATGGAACCCATTGCCGGATGGTGGAAGACGTAGAATTTGTGGAGAAGGACCACAGCCGCGCACTCGGATGTTTCTATTCACTTGCGCGGATAGAACAGGAGCGCAACCGCTGGCTCAACATCACTTTACCTGAGAAAAAGATCAGGCTCCTGCTGGGCAGAACCAAAAGAATACCGCACGATGCCAGCGAGGAATGGTGGAACCGCATCACCGTTAGGCAATATAGTATGGAGCCTTTGGAAAGAAAGGCCATCAGCAGCCTGCATTTCAGCGCCTCCACCGGAGGGGCGAGGGAGGAGGTTCGGGTACTGCATTGCAGCACTGGAATCATTGATGAACTGGTGAACAATATTTCCACCAGCAATGAATGGACACCACAACGTGCCAAGACCATCTTCGAATTGCTTATTCCCAATGACTTTAAAGAACAACTGAAAAGGCAGTGTCATATCTCCTGGATATTGGATAAGGAAACAGCGGCCTATCCCTGGGAGTTGCTGCAGGATTCGATACAGCATGCAAAACCATTGTGCATCAGTGCTGGTATGATCCGGCAGTTGGCTACGGAGCAATACCGGACCATTATCAACCCTGCGGTGAAGAATAATGTCCTGATTATTGCCGAACCTCAGCTTCAGGGTGCTGCCCCGGCGCTTCCCGCCGCAAAAGAAGAGGGGCTGCAGGTAGCGGATATATTGAAGGAGAACGGGTACGAAACAAACCTGGTGGCGGAAGGCACGGCCCCGGAAATAATCCAGGCTTTATACGAAGACGATTACCGTATTATCCACCTGGCGGGACACGGTTTTTTCAACGAACAGGAACCGGAAAATTCCGGCATGATGATCGGTCAGAATGTCTATCTCTCCACCCGTGAAATCGCCCAGATGAGTGTGGTCCCCGAGTTGGTGGTGGTGAACTGCTGTTTCCTGGGCAAAACTTCCGGAGCCTCCGAAGCGCTGTACAATAAAAGATACCGGCTGGCCGCCAACATAGGCACACAACTGATTGAAAATGGCGTGAAAGCCGTGGTGGCCGCAGGATGGGCTGTGAACGATGCAGCAGCGCAGGAGTTTACCAATGTGTTCTACAAACATCTCTTCGATGGGTACAACTTCGGAGAAGCGGTGCTGGAAGCACGAAAGGCTGTTTTCACGCAGTTTCCCGGAACGAACACCTGGGGCGCGTATCAATGCTATGGTGATCCGTTCTTCAAATTGAAAGCGAACGGGCCTTCAAAGAAAGAAACCCGTCCGTTGTCGTACGTTATTTCGGAAGAAGCGGAATACGACCTGTTCAACCTGCTGAATGAACTGGAGATGGGCAACCGGCCGGTAGCTGAATACAACCAAAAACTGGTCGCCATCATGGATGCCGTTGACCGCGCGGGCATCAGGAATGCGGAGATCACCGAAAAAGAAGCATGGGTGCTCACTGAACTCGCGAGCTTTGATGAGGCCATCGTTAAATACGAGCAGTTGCTCAGAATGGAAAAAGCGCTTTTCACTTTCCTCAGTATGGAAAGGTATTGCGATATCAGGGGCAGAAAATTGTTACGCGATCTTCAGCGGAAAGTCATTACTGCGGCCCAGGCGGAAGAAGGCATCCTCCGCGTGATTGCCGACCTGGCGGTACTGATCAACGCCGGTGGTACAGCAGAGCGGTTCGGACTTCTGGCGCGCACTTACAAAAGAAAAGCGCTCATGACCAACCAGGCCGCAGCCCGGACAAAACTCTTGGAAAAAGCCGCGGCGCTTTGTTACCAGGCATACCAGGTAGCAGGAAAAGGAGAAAACATGTATGCGCTTACCGCATGGTTGGAAATGGAAAGCGTGCTGGTATTGGTGCA
>CAMLPA010000115.1 GCA_946481605.1 uncultured Flavihumibacter sp.
TCCGGGTTCGGATATACCACGGTAGGAAAATTTCCATCGGGCGTGGCCTGTTCTTCCACAATATGCACATTTTTAAACCCGAACGCTTCCAATACCTGCGGCACCAGTTTGATCCCGGTTCCATGAATAGGCGTATATACGATTTTAAGGTCGCTTTGCTTTTCAATTACGTCAGGATAAACACTCAGTCCTTTCACCATATTGATGTATTCCGCATCAATTTCAGCGCCGATAATCGTGATCAGTTCTTCATTGCCTGTCCATTTTACTTCATCCAGGCCGGCGATCTTTTCGACTTCCCGGATCACATTTTTATCATGTGGCGGCACCAGTTGCCCACCATCTTTCCAATAAGCTTTGTATCCATTGTATTCGCGGGGATTGTGGGAGGCGGTACATACCACGCCGCCGTTGCACCCGAGGTGCCTGATGGCGAACGACAGTTCAGGCGTGGGGCGCAGCGCTTCGAACAGGAAAACTTTGATGCCATTCGCGGCGAAAACAGCGGCTGTGGTCTCTGCGAAAAAGCGGCTGTTGTTCCGGCTATCATGCGCGATCGCCACTTTTATCTCTCCTTTCACTTCCTGTTTCAGGTAGTTGGCGAAACCCTGTGTGGCCATGCCCACAGTATATTTATTAATGCGGTTGGTGCCAACCCCCATGATCCCTCTTAAACCGCCAGTGCCAAATTCAAGGCTGCGGTAAAAGGCATCGGTCAGTTCTGCCTCATTGCTTTCCTGGAGCAGGCGGAGCTGCTGTTTGGTATCTTCATCTATGCCGGGCTGTGTGAGCCATTCATTTACTTTCTGCTGGATACTGGTGTCAATTGCCATAGTATATAAAGTTTGTCTGAAATGTTTTGAGGCGGAAAGATAGAATAAATCTGTTGTGATTTTCAATTTTGGAATTCCGTTTTTTCACCGTTTTAAATACAGAAAAACACTGTTTCTATCTCCTCGCCTACTTTGTTTTCACACGGAGCAAACCACGTACCATGACAAAAAAATATGGGTAAGCAGAAACTTACCCATATTGTGCCGGACGATCGACAGGAAATCAGTTGGATGCAAAAACGAACAATATGTTCGAAAAAATCACTTCGCGCTCATGTAAAACTTCAGTTTTCCTCCTTTCAAAATATCGCTGTGCCGGATGGCCGTCGTTTTCAACGGTACGCCGTTCCATTCCACTTTGGAAACATATACATTCTTTACACCTTGGTTTACCGTTTCCACCGTGAAGGTTTTGCCGTTCTCAAGTTTGATGGTCGCATCCTTCACCAACGGACTGCCCAACTGGTATTCATCGGACCCCGGGGCTACAGGGTAAAAACCCAGTGCGGAAAACAGGTACCAGGCGCTCATCTGACCACAATCATCGTTCCCCCCAAGCCCTTCGGGCAGCGGACGGTACATGGAATCCAGGATCATGCGAACGGTCTTTTGTGTTTTTCTGGGGTTACCGGTATGGTTGTAGAGGTACACCACATGGTGCGAGGGTTCGTTGCCATGTACATAGTTCCCGATGATTCCGTCGCGGGAAATGTCTTCGGTATTTTCAAAATACTTATCAGGCAGTTCCATGGTAAACAGCGAATCCAGGTGACGGGCAAAATTTTTCTTTCCGCCCATCCAGGTGATCATCGTATCCGCGGCATGGGGAACGTAGAGGCTGTAGTTCCAGGCATTGCCTTCTATAAAACCCTGTCCGTGCGTATCCAATGGATCAAACTTATCGCGGAAGCTGCCGTTGCTCAGGCGGGGACGCATGAAGCCGGTTTGATGATCGTAAACATTTTTCCAGGAATCCGCACGTTTCATAAATTCTGTATAGATGTCGGTCTTGCCGAGTTTTTTGGCCAGTTGTGCGATGCACCAGTCGTCGTAAGCGTATTCCAGCGTTTTGGAAACGGAGGAACCGTTCTTATCTTCCGGCACATAACCCAGTTGCATATACCAGCCCAGGCCATCGTAATTTTTCCAGCGGGCGGAATTCACACAGGCTTCCAGCGCTTTTTCAGCATCAATACCAGTTGCGCCTTTCAGGATAGCATCGGCGATTACTGAAACACTATGGTAACCGATCATGCACCAGTTCTCATTGGCGTGGTGCGACCATACCGGCAGCGCCTTATGCACGCTCTGGTCGTAATGCGCGAGCATCGACTTTACCATGTCCGCGTTCCTGGAAGGCTGAATAAGATTAAAGAAAGGATGCAATGCTCGGTAGGTATCCCAAAGGGAGAAGGTAGTATAGTTGGTGAAACCCTTTGCCTGGTGAATATTCATATCAATCCCACGGTATGCCCCGTTCACATCCATATAGGTGGTTGGCCCGAGGAAGGTGTGGTATAAGGAGGTGTAGAAATTCACTTTATCGCTTTCGCGGATGGTATTGATGCTGATTTTTGAAAGTTCCTTATTCCACAATGCTTGTCCTTCCGCCTTTACCTGGTTGAAATTCCAATGCGGCACCTCAGCATTCATATTGGCCAGTGCACCTTGTGTACTCACCGGTGAAATGGCCAGCTTCATTTGGATGGCTTCTCCTGCTTTCACATCGAAATCGAAATAGGTGCGGATGTTCTTTCCCGCGATCTCCGGGAAATTATGGTTCAGGTCGAACTTACGCCAGAACCCACCGTAAACATTGCGGTGATCGCTGGCATAACCGTAAGATTTGATCGGTTTGGAAAAACTGATCGCGAAATACATATACCGGGTGCGTGCCCATCCGTTGGTTTGGCGGTAGCCGGTGATGAGGGTGTCATTTTCAACCCGAACGAAGGTCCACACGTTCTTTTCATCATAATTGTAGATGCCCGCCATCAGGTCGAGGATGATGTGTGCATCTCCCCCATTGTTGAAAGTATATTTGTGGAACCCCACCCGGTTGGTGGCCGTGAGTTCAGCCTGAATGTTATAGTCATCAAGTTTTACACTGTAATAAGCGGGTTCCGCTTTTTCATTTGCATGGGAATAGGCGGAACGGTAACCACTCGCGGGGTCGGTGGCCACGCCAGGATTCAACTGCAGTTTTCCCTGGGTGGGCATTACCAGGAAGTCGCCCAGGTCGGAATGTCCGGTACCTGAGAAATGAGTATGGCTGAAACCCACAATCGTGGGATCATTGTACTGATACCCCGCACAATATTTATATACGTCAGGATGGTACCTTCCGTTTACGGCATACGGAATCGTATCGGTATCGGGGCTCAACTGCACCATACCGAAGGGGACCGTGGCACCGGGAAAAGTATGTCCCATTTTCATGGTACCTATGATGGGGTTCACGTATTGAACCGGGTTTTGCGCCGATACCTCGGGGGAAATCGCGGGAAGGGCAGCGGCCAGGAAGAGCAGGAATTTTCTCGTAACAGGTTTCATTCCGGGATGTTTATGGTTGGTTGAACCGCAAATATCTACGGTTGTAACCGGGCTCCCAAGCAGATTTAGTATGTATTAACAATTAAAAAAAACAGAACTTTGCCCTTCAGGCAACCCTTCACACCTTCGGCACGTATAACCTTCACCACATTAAAACCGAAGGGGCTTGGCAATAGCGGAAGAAACGATCGTATCCATACTCGAAGGCTGCTTACGCAACCACCGGCAGAGTCAGCAAAGCCTGTACGAATGGCTGAAGAACGATGCCGTGCGTACCTGTTACCGGTATGCACGTAATAATTACGAGGCGGAAGAAATGGTGACGGAGGGGTTCGTGAAACTGTTCAAAAATATTTCCCAGTTCCGTATCGACAGGAATGGCAATATCGCCGGTCATTTTCATGCCTGGTTCAGGAAAATCATGGTACACAATTGTATAGACTGGCTCCGGAAAACGCACCACGACCTTTTGCAACATGCCCACGACCCTGAAACAGTGGAAATGCCCAGCAAGGAGGCTTCCGCGGAAGATATGCTCAGCCACCGGGAGATCATCGCATGTATCCGGAGCCTTTCCCCTGTTTACCGCAGCGTATTCAACCTCTATGTGATAGAGGGGTACAATCATGAAGAGATCGGTCAGATGCTGGGCATCGCGCCAGGCACCTCCAAATCGAACCTGTTCAAGGCAAAGGAAAACCTTCGGAAAATGATTCTTCAACAAAGGAAAAAGACTCAATATGCCTGATCAGTACGATGATATGGCTTACCTGGGCAAAACGGCCGCCGACGGTTATGAACCGGGCATGGAAGCGCCCGCGTGGGATAAAGTGCTCGGCCGGCTGGAGGAAGAAATGCCCGTCCGGAAACGTAAACTTTGGGGTTTCTGGTGGGTATTGCCGGTGCTGTTGCTGCCAATGGCGCTGAACGAAGGAAAGGTTTTCAGGGGCGCTAAGGAGAGAGAAAATTTCCCGCAAGAGCAGGTGGAAGGTTTTGTGAAAGAAAAGGAGGAATTTATTGCACGCAACGACGCGGCGGCGCAACGGGAGAAAAAGAATTATAGTAGTGTACGGCAGTTAAATAGGGATATGGGGACAACCGAACATATCAACATTTCTGTTGCTATTCAAAAAGACAATAGTAATTACAATACAAAAAAGAATAAGACACATTCAAACACACCATCTCCAATAACATCATCACAACAGTTTTCCGCAGAATATGAAAGCAAGGAAAACAATTCCCCTTATAGCACAGAAGCAGGCCAAACGTTGCGCCGCAGTGTTGCGAAGTATGAAGCAATTGCGAGAACCCCAACTACTCCTCTGGCGACAACGCATCAACCCATTAACGAAATAAAAATCACTCCCCGATTCACGCAACAAACAATCGCACTAAAAAAATCTGAAACAACAGGCAACCCTTCAGACAGCAACACCGTATCTCTTAGCAGGAAGCAAACGGCAATGCCTAACCGATGGGAAGCAACACTCGTAACTGGAGCTGATCTCAGTTCTGATGGCCTTACGCGGAAGGACAATCCAGGATGGAATATTGGTATCATGGCGGGATACAACATCAGCGCGCATTGGACAATACGAACCGGGCTGATCCGCACCAAAAAGAATTATACCGTGAATGGCGACCAGTACGATTTTAAATATGCCTCAGCTTATCCCAATCATAAACTTACCACGGTAAGCGGTGATTGTGCTATGTGGGAAATCCCGCTGAACGTGCGGTGGATGGCCCGTCCTGAAAGCAAAATAAGTCCCTTCTTTTCAGGAGGGCTTTCTACCTACCTCATGACGAAGGAAAGGTACACGTACAGTTTCACCAACCCGTACGATACTTTGCGCCGGAACATGGGTTATAACGAAACCAAAACTTATCCGCTGGGAGTGGTGCACCTTTCAGCGGGTCTGCATACCCGGATCAACAATCATTTAAGCATCAGCATTGAGCCATTTGCCAAAATACCATTGCAGGGCCTGGGCTCCGGCAACCTCCGGCTCCTGAGTCTGGGCGGATACGGTATGGTGCACTGGCGGTTCTGACAAAACAGCAGAAAATTTTATGAAACATCCAATTTTAAAAGCGGCCACAGGGCTGCTGGGCCTCTTATTGCTTGTAGTTTCCTGTTCCAAAAGCAGCGATGAATCCCCGACCGATCCCTGCGCAGGTGTTACCATCACCGTTTCAGCTACGGTGACCAATACTACTGGCGCAGGCCTCTCCAATGGAAGTCTTGCGGTTAGCGCTACCGGCGGAACGGGGCTAACGTTTAGTCTGAATGGCGGCGCTTTCGGCAACGCCACCACTTTTTCCAACCTGGCTGCCGGAAACTACACAGTTACCGCCAGAAGCAGCGCCGGTTGCACAGGCACAGGCAACTTCACCATCACCACAGGCGATGCCTGCGCAGGAAAGACCATTGTAGTTACAGGCGCTACAACAGCTTCCGACAAGTGCAGCAATACCGGAACCGTTACCATCACGGCTACAGGAAGCAGTGGGTTCACGTATAGTCTCGACAATGGCACCTACCAGTCGGGCGCACAGTTTACCAGTGTTTCCGCCGGAACACATACCATCCTCGCTAAAGATGCCGACGGCTGCGTGAAAAGCGCTACCGTTACGGTCACCACCGCCACTGCCGGCACCAATTTCACCGCGGTGAAAAACCTGATCCAGACCAACTGTATCAGTTGCCACAACAACTCCAACCAGAATGGCGGCGTATCCTTCGCCGACGATTGCGGGATCGTAAGCCGGAAGGACAGGATCAAAGCCAGAGCCGTTGACGGTAATCCTTCTTTTATGCCACAGGGTGGACAACTTTCACAGGTAGACAAAGACAAAATCACCGCATGGATCAATGCCGGAGGAAAATACACCAACTAAGCAACCACCATGCGTAAACGAAGCAAGATACTCCTGGGTATGGTCCTGCTGATTGGACTCCTGGCTGCCGGTGTTTACTATTATGTATTCATCTTCAGTCGGAACAACCACCGTGAAGTACAAAACGAACAGTCAATCCACATTGGCGCTGAAATGCTGGCCAGTCAGTTCAGCGCCAATGAAGTCCAGTCGAATACCCGTTACCTCGATAAGGCACTCGCCGTGAAAGGTATTGTATTGGAAACGGGAGTGAACAATGAAGGTAAAACCACCCTTCTGCTTCAGGGCGACACCACCTCCCTGACACACATCTTCTGCACACTCACCAGTCAGATACCCACACCAGCCCGCCTTTCCGAAGTAACAGTAAAAGGCATCTGCACAGGATTACTCTCCGATGTGATCATAGTAGATGCCCTTCTCCTCGAAAATACAACAGCCGCCCATTCAAAATAGAAAAATGAAAAAGACATACCTATTCTGGGTGTTTTTCTTTTGCTCGCTTACGTGTTTCGCGCAGCCCCCAGCCCTTGTAAGCACACGAACCGGGCAGGTGAAATTCTTCTCCTCCACCCCTGCGGAAGACATTGAAGCCGTAAACAATGAGGTAAACAGCAAATTGTCAACAAGCAACGGACAAATCGTGTTCTCCGTACTGATTAAAGGATTTCGTTTCAGGAACGCACTCATGCAGGAACACTTTAACGAGAACTACCTGGAGAGCGACCAATTCCCCAAAGCTGATTTTAAAGGCAATATTTCCAATTTTAACCAGCTTGATCTTTCCAAAAACGGTGCGCAGAAAGTTTCCGTATCCGGTACAATAACGATTCATGGCGTTAGTCAACCCATTACCGCGGAAGGCAACATTGAAGTAAAGGAGGGGAAAATAACCGCGACCAGTACGTTCGATCTCACACTCAAAGACTTTAACATCAAAGGCATGGCCATCGGCAACCAGGTGGCCAAAAAAGTAAAGGTTTCCCTGCTTTGCAGGTACCAGTAAAACATCCGTATTTATGCAGAAAAAGGTTTTTATCGCGGGCGCTCTTTTCCTGTTTACCGGCACAGCCGTAAACAGCCAGGACCTGTCGGAATTAATGGAAGCGGAGAGTGATAGCTTAGCTCAAACCGCCACCAGGTATGCATCCGCTACATTCAAAACTTCCCGCCTCATCAACGGACATTCCATAGAAAACACGGCTCCGGGCATATTCGATTTCAAAATAAGTCACCGTTTCGGCATGGTGAACGAAGGCCTTTACACACTTTTCGGACTGGACGGGGCCTCTTTCAGAATGGGGGGAGATTTCGGAATCACCAATAACCTCACCATCGGGGTGGGCAGAAGTACCCATGAAAAACAATATGACGGCTTTGTAAAGCTGCGGCTCCTCCGCCAGTCGGAAGGCGCGAAAAATATGCCGGTAACGGCCACGTATGTGGGTACGATGGCCATTCAAACGCTGAAAGACCTTCGCACCACCAACAAACTCCGTTTCAGCGACCGGCTCTATTATTCCCATCAATTGCTGGTGGCGAGGAAACTCAGTGATAACACGTCCCTTCAACTCATGCCCACCGTTGTGCTGTACAACCGCGTACCACTTTCTTCCGATCCCACAGCGTTCTATTCCCTGGGTATTGGCGGACGGCAGAAACTGTCGAAAAGGATCAGCGTGAACGGTGAATATTATTACCAGTTCAACAAACTGGCTGGTACTTACAACTCGCTTGCACTGGGATTTGATATTGAAACGGGAGGGCACGTATTCCAGTTGCATTTCACCAATTCGACCGGTATGACGGAACGGAGTTTTATTACAGGCACTACAGGTTCCTGGGGAAAGGGAGATATTCATTTCGGCTTTAACATCGCGCGCGTATTCAGGATCGGGGGTAAAAAAGATCAGCGTTCTATCACGAAGGGCTGAGCGCTTTTTTCGCCTCCGTCGGAAAGGCTGAGTTCATAGCACCCTGTTTGAAGACGGGTCACATCAATATTGGAAACGTTCGAAGAAAGAATGGTTTGCATCACGGTATTACCGAACAAATCGGTGATCTCCAGGTTCAGTCGTTTACCCGACAGCGCCACAACTACCTTGATGGTATTGCGCACGGGATTGGGGAAAAACTGGAACTCGAAATCGTTCATCCTGCAAATAAAATACAGTAAAACGAGATTCAAAAGTGCTGGAAAAGGGTAATTTTAAACCTGCAAAAACCCGCAAACCGGTGAAATATAGTACAAGTCTGCACTTCGCCTGATGACTAAATGTTTGAACATCAACTGGTGGGGTTGAATTTTTGATCTATATCAAACTATTTCTTAACCGGCTTCATGGCATTGCGGATACGGCTCAACGTTTCCAGGGTCATGCCCAGGAAGGATGCGGTGTATTTCAGTGGGATACGGTTGATGATCTCCGGCCTGGTTTCGAGCAGGTGCAGGTACTTTTTCTTCGCATTGGGAATTCTGCAGAGGTAAGCCCGTTCTTCGGCGGCCACATAACTGGCTTCGAGGAACTTCCGGCCTAAAATATTCGCTTCATTGAAATGTTCGTACAGGTAATCCAGGTCTTCGTATTCGAACAGGGTAAGTTCACAATCTTCCAGTGTCTGAAGGTTTTCCAGCGA
>CAMLPA010000116.1 GCA_946481605.1 uncultured Flavihumibacter sp.
TCCGTCAGCCGTTACTTCTGTATAACTCACCTCACATACCAGTTCAGGCTTCACCCATACTGCTGTAGCGTTGGGCGGGTCGGGTCGGAAGCGGGATGGCTTATTTACATCAGGCAGTTCAGTAAACGGTGTTTTTTTGCGCTCCAGTGGCTGTAGTTTCTTCAGAATTTCCTTTTGCAGTTCAACGGAAAAACCGGTGCCGATTTTTCCAGTATAATGCAGCATTCCTTCCTTGTAAACGCCTACCAGTAATGAACTGAACGGTTTGGGCGAGCCATCGTTCTTCGTATAGCCGCCTATCACCACTTCGTGACGTTTGCCTGTTTTAATTTTCAGCCAGTCGCGGCTACGTTCACCAGGCATATACACACTATCGGCTTTCTTTGCGATGATACCTTCAAGCCCAAGCTTTGTTACTTTTTTCAGCAAACCCTGAACCGTTCCGGAGAAGTTTTTGCTGAAACGGATCAGTTCCGAATCCTGTTGCTGAAGTACTTCTTCCAGTACCTCTCTCCTTTCCGAAAGCGGCTTTTCTGTGAGGTCTTCACCATTCAGCCATAAAATGTCGAATACGTAATAGAGCAGGTGCCCATCGGCCTCACTCCGCCAGTTCTGCAATTGCCCGAAGCTGGCCGCACCTTTATCATTTACCACCACAATCTCTCCATCAACAATAGCTTTACTGTCCCATTGTGTGATGGCATCATATATTGGGTAGAATTTTTCGTTGAAAGATTTGTTGTTCCGAGAAACTAATTTGCTTTTCTTTCCATCGAGGTGCGCGATGGCCCGGTAGCCATCCCATTTGATTTCATACAGCCATCCTTTTCCTTTGAACGGCTCCGAAAGGGTGGCGAGCATGGGTGGCATAGAAGCAGGTAGTTTGGCGGTAGATGTTTTCCTGGCAGAACTCTTTTTAGTAGAAACCGGAGCTGGTTTTGTTTTTTTAACCTGCTGTTTCCTGTTGTTTTTCTCCAGTTCTTCCAGTGTTTTTCCGGATTTAACAGAGCGTGTTTTTCTGGTCACATCCGTGGACGTGGCATACTCATCTTTGTGCTTGATCAGTAGCCATGATTTTTCAGATTGTTTGGTATGTACAAGGGCGTATTCACCTTTCAATTTACTGCCGAAGAGGCGAACTTTCAGGGAACCATTCTTCAACTGTTTGCTCAATTCCCTTTCCGCGGCTTTCTTTGACTTTTCAGGCGTTAATGGTTCATAATAACCTTCGTCCCAAACGATCACCGTTCCGGCACCGTAATTACCTTCGGGAATGATGCCCTCGAAATTGCGGTAATCGAAAGGATGATCTTCCACCATTACCGCCAGACGTTTGTCGGAGGGTTGAAGGGAAGGTCCTTTGGGAACGGCCCAGCTTTTCAGCACACCGTTCATTTCCAGGCGGAAATCATAGTGAAGGGAACGCGCGTCGTGTTTCTGAACTACGAAGCGCAGTTTTCCGGAGGAGGTTGCTTTTCCACCCGTGGGTTCCGGTGTTTTCCGCAGGTCCCTTTTCTTTTTATATTGGGTCAATGGCATAAAGCAAAGGCATGTAAAATCCGTGCCAGCGGCGGGTTATACAGATGCCACCTTAAAGGGCTGAATCTCAACTTCTTCCCATACTTTTCCCAGCATATAAGGTTCTGTACGCAACCACTCGTCAACGGCTGCACGGTCGGGAAACTGCACCACCATCATAGAGCCTTTCATATTGCCGGATTCATCTAAAAGCGCACCGCCAAGGATAAAGTTTCCGGATGCTTTTAATTGTGCCGCGCGCTCAAAATGCGCCGGACGCGCCGCCATCCTTCTTTCCAAAGCATGTTCATCACGGCCATCGTGGGCAAGGAGCAGAAATTGTTGCATTTTTTGAAGGAAAGGTAACAAATCGTGTTGTGCATCTACCTGAAAAGTGCGGATTCATCCCTTCAACATTTGCATTTAACCGCGTAAATTGCCTGCATGAACCTGATCAGTAATATAGAAACGCCTTTCCAGGTACAATTCAGTTTCGACTCAATAATCGCGTCACTGGAAAAGAAGGTGGCTGAAGAAGGGGAGAAGGCGCTTTCTTCCGACCGGCAGTTACTGGAAGCTATCCAACAAGCGCCTGAACTCAGCACAGGTATCACCGATCCAGCGCAATTGGCACAGCACGAACCATTGATCAGCGCTTTGCTGGCGCCCTTGTTTCCCGCGGCGCTCACGATGAATGAGATCAAGGCGGTCAGTATTCCGTACACCAATATTGTATTCAACCATACAATACGGTTCCGTAACCTTTTAAATGCTGCGGGACCGGAATTCTCCATCAATATCCGGGATTTTGATGAAACACAGTTTTATATCCAGAGTTGCTGCATAATCCTGAACGAGTATTACGGTACACGACTTGATTTCAGCAAACCTATCTTTTATGATATTCCTACCGCAGATGGTATTATCAGACATTACAGGATATTGTACAATGCGGATTTTATCGATATACAACCCACTGAGAAAGCTGTTAAGCTTACGGAAGCAGACATAGAATTGCTGCTGAACAGTTATGATGATATCGCGCTTTGGAAAGAGAAGTTTCCCCATGAGAGCTGGATTTTAAAAGGGTTCGCCATTATGAACCTTTTCGATGCAACGGTAGAAAACGCAGTTTCTATATTCAAGGAGAAATTGCTGGCGCTGAATACAACCAATTTTCAACCCAGCGTGGAGTCCATCTTCAGGTCGATATACCGGATTCCGGATATACGGGTAGGCTTTACCGTGTTCGATAGAAACGAGTCCGTTTTTAATTTGAACGCTTTAGGCCGGCAGATGCAAAGTTTTATACTGAATACCACTGAGCGTGCGGCGGCCAAAGAAGTGCTTTGTGCCCCTTCTTTCTATTGCTTGGTGGATCAACGCCGTTTCTTCGCCATATCTGATACTGCTGTTGCCTTGAAGCATTATCCTGAAAGTTTGCTGATCAGCAATTTCGCTGCGCAGGGCATCGAAAGTTTTATCCTGGCACCTGTTGTGAAGAATGAAGTCATGCTTGGGGTATTAGAAGTGGTGGCGTTTCGGAGCAAGGAGCTGAACAGCATCAACGCGAATAAACTGGAAGTGGTGATGCCGTTTTTAACGGATACGGTTGAACGATTGATTGCTCAGTTGGAAAATCGTGTGCAGGCTGTGATCCAGGAAAAATATACTTCCGTGCACTCAAGTGTACACTGGCGGTTCCGGGAAGAGGCACAAGTGCTGATACAGGAAGAAGCTGCCGGTCATGAATATGCGCTGCATGAAATTTTTTTTCCAGATGTTTACCCCTTATATGGACAAGTAGATATTAAAGGCTCTTCCGAAGTCCGTAACGCAGGTGTTCAGAAAGACCTCACAACGCAATTGAATGCGCTGCTGAACCTGGTACCGCAACTGGAGATCAATACTTCTGAAAATATTGCTGAAGTGCTAAAACACCTTTACGCTTACCTCGAAGAAGTTTCCGTTCCATTGAAAGCGGGCACCGAACAGCATATCACGAACTTTTTGAACGAACGCGTTCATCCATTGCTGGAAACTGTTTCCGAATACGCGCTGAAGGCTGCGGTAGCCGATTATTTTTCCGGAACATTGAAGGAAACCGGCGTTTTCCATACCCACCGTCGGATGTACGAGCAAACGATTAGTCTGATCAACAATAAGATGGCCCGCGTAATAGATAAGAGTCAGTTGGAGGCCCAGGAAATTTTTCCGCATTACTTTGAACGTTTTAAAACGGATGGGGTGGAACACAACCTGTATATCGGTTCCTCCATCGCGCCGGCATTGAACTTTAGTGCAGCACATCTTAAACAGCTTCGTTACTGGCAACTGGAAGTGCTGTGTAAAATGGAGGCTGCACAGCACAAATTGAAGCCCTCGCTGCCCCACCCGCTGGATGTTACCACGCTGGTGCTGGTGTACAATGCCACCATCTCCATCCGCTTCCGCATGGATGAAAAACGTTTTGATGTTGATGGCAGCTACAACGCGCGTTTCGAGATCGTAAAAAAACGAATCGATAAAGCGCATGCCAAACTGAGCGGAGAACGCATAACACAGGCCGGAAAAATAACCATTGTGTATTCGGATGATGCGGAAGAAAGGGAGTACAGGGGCTATCTGAAGCGGTTACATGAGCAAGGTTATGTGGAAATTGAAGTAGAATGCTTTGAGGTAGAGGATTTGCAGGGTGTTTCGGGGTTGAGGGCTTTGCGGGTAGGGGTTGCTCGCAAAGGCGCGGAGGCGCAAAGCCTTAAGGTGTGACTTTTCTTTAGGCTTTGCAAGATTGATTTTTAACAATTGATATCTGGGCGATAGAGTTTCGTATCGCCTGTCGTATCAATTTTCTATTATGTGAAAGTGATGAAGTGTCAAAAAAGCGTTTTGTAGAAAAAAAGAAAAAAAACTCAGTAAAAGCGGGCAATTAAAGCTGAAGATCAGTTATGGTACTAGCCGAAAAAAAGAGGCTGTATTCGTTTTGAATACAGCCTTCTTAAATATTAAACGTAAACACCTTACTAACGCTTTGCGCCTCCGCGCCTCTGCGAGAAAATAAACTATTCTCGTTTCCCTACAACTCCAGCAACGTCCTCACCGGATCTTTCCCAAACAACAGCAACTCCGGATTCTCCAGCAATTCCTTCACCCTTACCAGGAAAGAAACGGATTCCCTTCCATCAATGATCCTGTGGTCGTAACTCAGTGCGAGGTACATCATCGGGCGGATCACCACCTGGCCGTTCACAGCCATCGGGCGTTCCTGTATTTTGTGCATGCCCAGTATAGCGGACTGCGGGATATTAATAATAGGCGTAGACATTAGCGATCCAAATACCCCACCGTTGGTAATGGTGAACGTGCCACCCTGCATTTCTTCCATGGTGAGTTTGTTGTCGCGTGCTTTGGTGGCGAGTTCTACCACTTTTTTCTCGATCTCGGCCATGCTGAGGCTTTCGGCGTTGCGGATCACGGGTACTACCAGACCTTTAGGTGCGGATACGGCGATGGAGATATCACAATATTGGTGGTAGATAATTTCGTCTCCGTCGATGTATGCGTTTACGGCCGGCCATTCCTGCAATGCATAGGTTACGGCTTTGGTGAAGAAGCTCATAAAGCCCAGGTTCACCTGGTGTGCTTCTTTGAATTTGTCTTTGTATTTGCCGCGCAGCTCCATGATTTTACCCATGTCCACTTCGTTGAAAGTGGTAAGCATGGCGGTAGTGTTTTTGGCTTCCACGAGGCGGCGGGAAACTGTTTTGCGGAGGTTGCTCATTTTCTCGCGCTTATCGTCGCGGGTGAAGAGGGCGGCGCCGGGCTTGCGGCCCGGGTTCTGGAGGGCTTCCAGCACGTCCTGCTTCAGGATTTTGCCACCGCTTCCGGAGGCCTGCACCTGTTTAGGGTCCACTTTTTTATCGGCGATGATAGCGGCGGCTACAGGCGTTGCTTTTACATCAGAAGATGGGGTAGAAGAAGTAGCAGTGGGTGCGGCTTCTTTCTTTTCGGGCGCAGGGGCTGGTTTCGGAGCGCCTGCGGCGGGCACGGCCACATCGGAATCGATGGAGGCAACATGATCGCCTATTTTCAGTACATCGCCTTCTTTCGCTACCTGTATCAGTTTGCCCGCTTCTTCCGCGTTCAGTTCAAAAGTGGCTTTTTCACTTTCCATTTCACAAATGATCTCATCGCGTTGCACCAGGTCGCCATCTTTTTTCAGCCATTTTACGAGTGTGACCTCGTTGATGGATTCGCCGATGGTGGGCACTTTCATTTCAATCACACCTTTACCCGTGGCCACTGCTTCTGGTGCGGATTTTTCGTTCTCACGCGCCGTAGCATCGGGCTTTGCTTCTTCTTTCGGCGCTTCCGCAGCGGGGGCTGAACCGGAGGGCGCAGCGGCTGTATCATCAATAGATGCTACGATGTCGCCGATATTAATCGTATCACCTTCATTTGCTTTGGTGTGCAGCATGCCTGCTTTTTCAGCGTTCAATTCAAAAGTAGCCTTCTCACTTTCCAATTCTGCGATCACTTCATCGCGCTGAACGTATTCTCCTTCTTTCTTTAACCATTTCACCAGTGTTACTTCACTGATGGATTCTCCTACTGTTGGTACTTTGATATCGATCATAATGCGGGTTTCTGATTAGTTTAGATTGAAAACGCGGTATCTATGATTTCAGTTTGTTCCTGTGCGTGCACTTTCGCATAACCGGTAGCGGTAGCTGCGCTGGCCTGGCGACTGATCACACCGTAGTTCAGTGTTTTCAGGTTCATTTGCAGGAAGGAGGCGGCGCCCATGTTGAGCGGCTCTTCCTGTACCCAGAACCAGGTAGCCTTGTTGTATTTCTTATACAGTGCTTCCAGTTGATTGGCGGGCAGCGGATACAGTTGTTCCACGCGCACAATAGCCACATCTTTACGGCCCGTTTTCTGTTGCCTGTCGGCGAGGTCATAGTAGATTTTGCCGGAGCAGAACAGTACTTTTTTCACGTCGTCCGCTTTTTCAACGAAGGTATCGTCGATTACTTCCTGGAACCTTCCGGAAAGGAAAGCTGACTTTTCAGAATAGGTGGCGGGCAAACGGAGGTTCGCTTTAGGCGCGAAATTGATCAGCGGTTTACGGAACTGCCATGCGAGCTGACGGCGCAGCGAATGGAAGAAGTTGGCCGCGGTGGTGATGTTGGTCACCACAATGTTCAGTTCGGCGGCAGACTGCAAGAATCTTTCCATACGGGCGGAACTGTGCTCCGGTCCCTGTCCTTCGTACCCGTGAGGGAGCAGCATCACCAGTCCACTCATCATACGCCATTTCTGTTCAGCCGAAGTGATGAACTGGTCGATCATACACTGTGCGGTGTTCATGAAATCTCCGAACTGGGCTTCCCAGAGCACAAGTGTGTTGGGGTTGGCCATAGAGTAACCGTATTCAAACCCGAGCACCCCGAATTCGCTAAGGAAGGAGTTGAAGATTCTGTACTGGCCCTCGGCGCCGGGGATGCGGCTCAGTCTGTTGTAAGCGGCATCTGTTTCTTCGTCGCGGAGTACAGCATGTCGGTGGGAGAAAGTGCCGCGGCGGACATCCTGCCCACTCATGCGCACATCTTTTCCATCGAGCAATACACTTCCGTAAGCCATCAGCTCAGCAGTGGCCCAGTCGAGTTTGCCTTCCTCGTTGAATAATTTTTCTTTGTCCTGGATCAGTTTCTCCACCTTGCGGAGTGGCTTAAATCCTTCTGGAATAGCCATCATCGCTTTGAATACGGTGTTGAACTGTTCTTCCGTAATACCCGTTTCAGGCGATTGCAGGAAATCTTCTTCCGTGGCTTTTCTCAGCGCCTGCCACCATTCTTCGGGTTTCTGGTATTTGTAGGGGAGAGGGTTTTGTTTGATCTCGTCCAGCCTTTCCTGGAGATCGCTCCAGAATTTCTTTTCCATTTCCTTCGCGAGTTCAGCATCCACAGCGCCGGAGGCGATCAGTTGCTGCGAATATACTTCACGGGGATTGGGATGTTTGTCGATCAGGTTGTACAAACGGGGCTGAGTGTATTTGGGATCATCGCCTTCGTTGTGGCCATGGCGGCGGTAACAAAGGATATCGATGAATACGTCTGAGTTGAATTCCTGGCGGTAGCGGGTGGCTATTTCCACCGCTTTTACCACGGCTTCTGCATCATCTCCGTTTACGTGCAGCACTGGTGCCTGCACCATGGCTGCTACTGAAGTACAGTAGTCGGAGGAACGGGCGTCATCAAAGTCGGTGGTGAACCCAATCTGGTTGTTGATGACCAGGTGCATGGTACCGCCAACATAATAACCTTCCAGCAAACTCATCTGGATCACTTCATACACGATGCCTTGTCCGGCGAGTGATGCGTCTCCGTGGATGAGAATGGGCAATATTTTATCGTAATCACTTTCGTAGATAACATCAGCCTTGCTGCGGGCGAAACCGATCACCACGGGGTCTACAGCTTCCAGGTGGGAGGGGTTGGGGCAAAGTTGGAGGTTTACTTTTTTACCGTGCGCCGTTTCCACTTCGCTGCGGAAACCAAGATGGTATTTCACGTCGCCGCTGCCCATGGTGGTATCCGGAATGGCGGTGCCTTCAAATTCGCTGAAAATCTGCTCGTAGGTTTTACCAAGTGTGTTGGCCAGTACATTCAGTCTTCCCCTGTGTGCCATACCGATCACCACTTCCTGAACATTGAGTTCAGCCGCAGTATCAATAATGGCGTCCAGCGCGGGAATAGTGGCCTCGCCACCTTCCAGGGAGAAGCGTTTCTGGCCAATGTATTTGGTGTGGAGAAACTTCTCGAACATTACACCTTCGTTCAGTTTTCCGAGAATTCTTTTTTTCTGCTCCAGCGGCATGGGCTGGTGGAAGCTCTGTTCCACTTCTTTCGCGAGCCATTCCACACGGGCATGATCGTTCAATGCGGAGTATTCCACCCCCAGGGAGGCGCAATAGCATTTTTGAAGGTGCGCCACAATCTGGGCGAGGGTGGCATTGGGTAAACCAATAAATTTACCGGCCTCAAAGGATGTTTTCAGGTCTGCATCCGACAGCCCGAAATATTTCAGGTCGAGGTTGGCCCGGCGGTCCTTTCTTTCCCTGATGGGATTGGTTTTGGCCACCAGGTGCCCTTTTTTACGATAGGCCTGGATAAGTTGGTACACGGAGAACTCTTTGGCAAGCTGCGCTGCGTCTGCCGTTCCCGTTGCAACTTTGCCATTGGACGCGTGCCCGTTGGTAACGGCAAAATCAAAACCTTCGAAAAATTTCCTGAAATCGGGATCTACTGCGGCGGGATCCTGCACATAATCCTGGTACAAACCTTCTATGTAAGACGGGTGCG
>CAMLPA010000117.1 GCA_946481605.1 uncultured Flavihumibacter sp.
CCATACTGATCCACCTGTTGAATCCTGAAGTTATTGTATTGAGCGGAAGAGGCGCATCGGCCGGCAAAGTATGGTTAGCGCCCATGCAGCAGGCCCTGAATGAACACTGTATTCCGCGATTGGTGATGCACACAAGCATGGAACTGTCTACGCTGGGGTACAATGCTGAACTGATTGGAGCCGCCGCCCTGGTAATGGAAAATTATGAAAGCAGAGATGTAAAAAAGAGTTTGAATGCCGATATAACGATTGCGTGAATTGGGCCGGAGCGTAAGCAAAAATTTATAAATACAATAGCGAGAAGAATTGTGTGCTGCAGCGCAACCGCGCTGCTTTGCCAAACCCTGTAGAATTTTAGTTATCCCTTCAAAGTCGTAACAGCACCTTATAGCTGAACGCCACCTTATTGCCCTGTTTTCCTTACCGGCGCTGCCGTTCCGGGAAACGATGAATTTTTATTTCGTCAATAAAAATAAACCAAAATGAAGAAGTACTTACTGCTTACTTTCCTGCTGCTTCATGCATCGGCTATCCTGCTGGCCCAAACCAGGCGGATAACCGGTACTATTACCGATGCGCAGACCAATTCAGGTTTGCCCGGTGTTACCATCCAGGTGAAGGATCAGCCCACCAACACCGTTACGGATGGCGACGGCCGCTTCGCACTGAATGTTCCGCAAGGAAACGTGGTGCTGGTAATAACTTACGTGGGGTATAAAACGGAGAACATCTCTGTTGGCGCAGGTCAATCCAACGTTGTGCTTGCCATGAAAGCCGACGATTCCGAAATGGGCGAAGTGATTGTAACGGCCATGGGTATTAAAAAGGACCAGCGCAAGCTAGGTTATGCCACTTCAACCATTACTTCCAAAGACATTGTTCAAACCGCCCCCACCAACTTTGCCGCGGCATTGTATGGAAAGGCGCCAGGTGTTACGATTAACTCCAACCCCGGTGGTGCCACCAGTGCGGTCGCTATACAAATCAGGGGACTGAACTCCATCAGTTTTCAACGCCAGCCGCTTATGGTGGTGGATGGGGTGATCATCCGCAACAACGACGCAAACAATGAAGGCTACTGGGGTGGTAACCAGCGGATCAACGGTAACGGTTTGCTGGACATCAATCCCGAAAATATTGAAACCATCAACATCCTGAAAGGAGCGGCTGCGTCGGCGTTATATGGTTCCGATGCCACTTTCGGTGTAATCGTGATTACCACAAAAAATGGTAAGGGATACAAAAAGGGAATTGGCGTGGATGTGAACCTCTCCGCGAATATGGAACAGGTTTCTGTAGCGCCCGATCTGCAAACTGAATTCGGACCAGGTTACGAAAGATCTGTAAACATGGCCTCCTTTGGTGCGGATGACCAGGGATGGATCAATACTACCGTTAATGGCCAGCAGGTTCAGTATCCAATCTTCCGGGCTTATGCGCAGTTCGGTCCGAAACTTGACGGTCGTCAGGTGTATTGGTGGGATGGCGAAATGAGGGCATACAACCCGCAACCCAACAACTGGAAGCAATTCTACCGTGATGGGTACAGCACCATCGCCAATATCGCGCTGAACAACGCCACCGATAAGGGAAGTTACAGGCTTTCCTACACCCGGAATGATTACAAAGGCGTTCAGATAGGCGGTAAGCAGGATAAGAATACGTTCAACTTCAATTCTACCTATAATGTTACACCTAAACTGAGTGTTGACCTGGTGGCAAGCTATGTAAACGAGAAAGTAGTGAACCGCCCGCGCCAGATTTATTTCGTAACCAACAACTTCGGCGGCTTCTTTAGCCCGGCTGATTATATGGATGTGTACTTTAATAAGTACCAGACATCAAAAGGATACAAATGGGTGCCCTTCAACTCCACGCTTGATGTGGAAGAGCGCATTAAATACAATATCAGGGCTTATGATTTCCTTGACTTCCTTTGGAACCAGCTCGCCAACAACTTTACAGAAACCACCAACAGGTTCATGCCTGCTGCTACCGTGAATTATAAGATATTGAAGGGGTTGACTTTCCGGGGAAGAATGGGCGCGGATTATACAGGTTACTATGCTGAAAACAAAGAAAGAAGCACGCAGCCCATCTCTTTCGGCGCAACGGGTAGGTATAGCACCAATTCCAATCAGTTCACCTACACTTATGGAGACCTGTTGCTTACTTATGAAGGAAAGATTTCTAGTGATCTCGGATTTACTTTCTCCGCTGGCTATCAGGGCCGTAAAGAACGCTACCGTTATAACAGTGCCGGAACACGGGATGGCCTTACTACTGAAAACTGGTTCAGCTTAAGCGCTTCCAAAACAACGCCTACAGAAGGTTCCGCACGCATTGAACAACTGGTGAAAGATGGCATGTTTGGAATTTTGGGCCTGGAATACAAGAACTACCTGTTCCTGGAAGGAACCGTTCGCCGGGAACGTTCATCCTCACTTGCTCCGGGAAATAACACATTCGTTTATCCCGGTGTAAGCGCAGCATTTGAATTGAGCAACGCCTTCAACTTACCTGCATTCGTTTCTTACAGCAAACTGAGGGCTGCGGGTGGTATTGTAGGTAACCCGCCACCTATTTACAGAGCAAACGTGCTTTACTCTTCCGGAAGTGTTGACGGCGTTCCGTTCCTTTATCCGCCAACGTCCAGCTACGGAAACAATGAACTGAAGAACGAGATGAAACACGAGATGGAATTTGGCTGGGAAAATAAATTCCTTGGAAACAGGCTGGGAGTAGATGTTACTTATTATAACAACAAAACTGTGGATATGATCATGAGTCTGAATACTCCTGCCACAGTTGGTTCTACCAGCGTACTCGTAAATGCCGGTGATATGAGGAACTACGGTTGGGAACTGGCATTGTCCGGCAGACCTACGAAGAACACGAAGTTTACCTGGGATTCCCGTTTGAACCTTGCGTTCAACCGCAATAAGATCATTGCTTTGAACGAAGGACTGGAGGAGCTTCAGCTTGCCAATCTCGACAATGGTTCTATGCTGGTAGTTGCGCGTCCGGGCCAACCTTCTGGCGAGATTATGGGTTTTGTCAGGAAAAAAGATGATAAAGGTAATTACATTGTAGCAGCGAATGGTTTCTATGATGTGGATAAGAGCCAACAGGTTTCACTTGGCAATATCCAACCTAAAGTGAACGGTGGTTTTATGAACACGTTTACTTATGGAAACTTCAGCCTGAATGCACTCGTAGATTTCCGCTATGGTGGAAAAATCGTTTCTCAGGCCTTATTGTATGGAACTGGTTCAGGCATGTACACCAACACACTTTTCGGACGCAATGCTGAACATGGAGGTATTTCTTATTACACCAATTCAAGTGGTGTTAAGGTACAGGTTGCCACAGGCACCGCTGCTGGTCCTGGTGGAGAAAAAGTGTATGATGATGGTTATATTATTCAAGGTGTAATGGCAGATGGAAGACCCAATACCACTATTATTGAAACACCCGCGTTTTACCGCACCACTTACAACTGGGGATCATGGCAGGGGTATGGTGACAATACCACTTATGAAGGAGCAGTTTACGATAATAATTTCGTAAAAATGCGCGAACTCTCTTTCTCTTATATTTTGCCGGCCAAACTGAGGTCTAAGCTGAAAATGCAGAACTGCACACTTACGCTTTACGGAAGGAACCTGTTTTATATCTACAAATCCCTTCCGCACCTTGATCCGGAAGAAGGCGTGGGTACGAACTATGTTTCCAACGCAGTCAGCGGCGGACAGGGTACAGCAGCCACAAGATCAATGGGAGCCAGCATTCGTGTAACCTTCTAATTCAGGATGACTTAAAAGAAATTATTATGAGAAAGAAAATATGGATACTGCCTCTCGTAATGTTGGCTGTGGCCTCATTCACAGGGTGCAAAAAATCTGAGATCGATTCTTCCTATTATGATCCGAATGGATCGATTTCCGCTGATGTACAGCGCTTATATACTGGCATCTTTTTTAATGAAAAAGTGATTCCCAGGTACTGGAACCTGTATACTTTCCATATCCCGATGATGGGAACGTACAGCCAAACCTCCGGGTACACTACCGCAGATAACGTTTACGAGCAGGCTACCAACTATACTTCAGACAGGTGGAGTTATTATTACACCACCACTATGGCCCGTTACCGCGAACTGGAAAAGCACTACAACGCACTGGAGAGCGCTTCAGAAAAAGAAGGACTGCGCCTTTTCATGGAAACGGCTAAAGTTTTCTTCTACGACCAGACCGCTCAGATGATTGACCTTTGGGGTGATATTCCGTTTTCAACGGCTGGCCAATTGAATACGCAGGGTTCTATCGTACTTGCAACCTACGATGATGCCAAAACGTTGTATTCTAATATGCTGACTGAACTGAAAGCTATATCAGACTATCTTTCCACAGTAGCGCCTGAAACATTTTACCTGAATCAATTACAGTCTTATGACTTCATGAACAAAGGCTCTATCCTTAAATGGAGAAAATACTGTAATTCGTTGATACTTCGACTGGCTATGCGGATGTCCTATTCAGATGAAGCTGCCGCAAAAGCTTTGGTGACCACGATTCTGGGAGATGCCGCCAAATATCCTTTGGTTGATGCCGTAGCTGAAAATGTGACTATTCAGGCCAGTTCTGTAACCAGTAACCTGGTTGCACAAAACGATATCAGAAATGGTTTTGGTGTGAATCCCTTCGCTCCCGGCAAAATGGTGAACGATATAATGGTGCCGGCTGCAGATCCGCGCCTCGCTCCATTCTTCACCACAAATGCATCCGGAAACTATAAGGGGATTTCCAATACACTTACTGCAGCCCAGGTAACCGCTGGCATCACGGCGAATGATTTTTCCCGCTGGGATTCTACAACCTTCTCCGAGAACAACCTGTTCCCCGGAATATTGATCACTGCTGCGGAAGTAAGCTTTCTTAAAGCTGAAGCCTATGAAAGATGGGGACTTGGCGGAAACGCGAAGACGGCTTATGAAACGGGTATCCGTCAATCCATCGACTTCTGGTTCAGCATCAATGCTAACAGCAGCAGAAGCGCGGCCAAGGATACCAAACCAATTGAAGCGCAAATACTCGCCTTCCTCGCTAAACCGGGAGTGTTGTACGGTACAGACAACCTCTCCAAGATCGCTACGCAGAAATGGATTGATTTTTCTATCATGCAGGCCAATCAGGCCTGGGCAGAATACAGGAGAACCAAACTCCCGGCGCTCACTTTCCCGCCGGACAATACTTCTCCCAATTCTCCCAATCCGCCTGCTAGATTGGTATATCCCGCTTCTGAAAGGACGCTGAATTCAGCGAACTATGAAGCGGTGAAAGCAAAAGATTTGCAGACCACAAAAATTTTCTGGGACGTAAAGTAAGCGTTAGTATTCGTAAGCAGTGTTTGAAAATGGAGCGTTTCTATGTATAGAACGCTCCATTTTATTGCCCTCTCCATTTTATAAATTATTAAACCTTCATTGTATGAAAATTCAATTTCTAATTCTTCCAGCGTTCATTTTTTTTATTCAATCGGTAACAGGACAAAATGTTACAATCGACTACCATTCCTGGAACAGCGCAAGTGGTTGCGACGTGTTTAATTCCACGACCAATGTCCCGGCAAACGTGGGTGGAAGTGTGCAGAACGTACAGCACATTACAAGGTTGGGAGATGTATTGTATTTTACTGTGCCTGGCGGGGCGAATAAAGGCGTAGAACTAAATTGCTTTATGTTGGGAATTGATAAAAAGGGGACTGGCTTCGGAATAAAGTATGATTTTAAAGCAAATTATACTTATGCTGTAAAGGTGATTTGTGCTGTATCTTCTAACGCAGTTGGTCCTGCAGCTCCAAGCCTTCGGCTTAGGCTGAATAATACCGGAAGTGGTGGTGGAATCACCTGTAACGGGGCTGAAATAATCAGTGATCCCAGCTTGAATGGTAATCCTGCCGCGGAGTTAATCACATCAACAACATTTGGAGAGAACATCTTCAGCTTTCCTGCTGTTGCAGCCGGAGGATTTTCTTACCTGGATGTACTGGCTATTCCAGGCACCTCGTCAAATGCAATAAGGATAAAAAATATTTCAATTGTTGAAACGCCACCTGTCCCTGCTTTTGTTTTATCGCCGAATGCTGTTAATGTCCAATGTGGTGCATCACTTTCTCAGACTTTTACGGTTACAAACGTTTATAACTCTCCAGGAGTTACATCTTACGAGTGGAATTTAGGCAATGCAGTAAATGGATGGACCTACAATGGAAATCCGGCTCCGCAATTGATAACTACAACAACGAATTCTATTTCCCTTGTCTCTACAGCATGTTCAAATGTTTTGAGTAATGTTGGTGTTACGGTTAAAATGAATGGAAGTAATTATCAAACGCTGAATGCCACATCAGGTGTTTCGTCTGCTTCCTTTGCTATTACAGGTCCTGATCATCTTTGTTTTGGATCCACTTCACTATCCGTAAGCAACATAAGTTGTGGTGGGAACGTAAGTTGGAGTTCCTCAAATACTTCTGTTGCCACGGTTACTTCATCAGGAAGTACAACAACCTTAACAAGAGTTGGAAGTGGAAAGGTGGTGGTTACGGCAACAGTCAATGCTTGCGGAGTAAGTCAGTCGTTGTCGAAAACGCTGGTGGTGGGAGAGCCTGTTAATCTGCCCCTGAAACTTAATTTTAATAACCCTGGCGGATCAGCTTTCTGCAGGAATTCTGCTTTAAGTTTTGAAGTATTTAAATATGATGGTGCTCCGCCATCAGGTGCTACGTTGGCAAATGATGGCATTACTGATATTCAATGGAGGGTTGTGGCGCTTTCAGGGCCGTCAACTGTTATTCAATATAATGCGGGTAATTATTATGGATCATATTCATATCCCCCTTATGTAAACGCGGCCGCTGCCACATTAAAATTCCCTTCAAGTAGCACTGCTTCTACGGGAACAATTCAGATTAACCTGGGCAATGCCTGTGGATGGAGTGCAGGTGAAGAAGGAGATGGTCTTTGGATTACGCCAGTTAATGGAAACATATCAGTTTCAAATCAAAACTGTGGATTTTCACTTTTCTCAATGTCTCCAAATCCAGCTTCAAACGTTGTTACTATTACGAAAGGCGATGACGTAGCAGTTTTTGATTTTTCTGGTCAGAAAGGGAAAAGAAAAGTTAACATTTACGATAACTTGGGTGTACTTAAAAAATCAGTGATAGTTGGAGGGACTGAAAATCTGGTTCAGGTGAATGTGGCTGATTTAAAAAATGGGATATATTTTGTTGAGTTTGGAGATCAACAAAAGAGCCAGCGTAAACAACTTGTTATCCACAGGTAATTAGGTATTAATGAATTCTTTCCTGCTAAATGGGTCTTTTAAAATATGAGAAAGTTGAATATGATAAAATATGGTGTTTCAGGGGCGCTGTTTTTGTCGCTTGGTTGCGCCGCCTCCGCCCAACACATCCACCAGTTCCGCTCCGGACTCATCGCTCCCACGGGAACACGTTACGGACGTGAAGCTGTATTCACCGATCCACTCGCCTATCATTTGTACAGCGGTTCGTTGAAAACACCCACCGAGGGCACCGTTTTTTCCACCAACGAAAAAGGGGAGAAAATCACCTGGATCAAAATAGAAGCCGACAGCGCCAAAAGGTTAAGGACCATTAATACCCGACAACAAAATCCCGGGGTTCCAGCAGGCCCTGGTGTGAACATGCAATCGCAGCGTGGCGCAATCGGCAGAGGAGGCGCTTATGTTTACCTCACCTATACTGCCACGAAAGCACAAACCGTTATCCTGAATGTGAAGGGAAACAGTGCTGTGTATGTGAATGGCGCTATTCATACCGGAGACGTGTACAACTTAGGTTACATGTATATTCCAGTTACTTTGAAGAAGGGTTTGAATGAATTTTATGTACGCGGCGCATTCATTGAAGCGGCGCTGCAGTTGTCGCCCAAAACTTTACAGTTGAATACGGAAGATCTAACATTGCCTTCCATCGTTATCGGGAGCCAGGATGCAGGTGCGATGGCTGGTTTGGTGGTACTGAATACCACCAATGCACCGATGAACGGGCTGCAAATCCGCACGAGGTTAAATGGCAAAGAAAAGGTGACAACTATTCCAAATATCCCGGCGATGTCTTCCAGGAAAGTGGCGGTGGGATTTGATGGAACAGGCGTTAATGGAAAAGGAAAGTTTAGTTGTGAAGCGGTGTTGTTGAAGGAGGGAAAAGTACAGGATACCAAAAGTTTTGAAGTAGAAGCCGTACTACCAACCGAATCTTACAGCAACACTTTTGTAAGCAATATTGATGGGAGTTTGCAGTACTATTCTGTTACGCCAAAAAACGGCGACAAGGGTAACGCACTTTTCCTCTCCGTACACGGTGCCGGTGTGGAAGCGCTGGGTCAGGCAAGGGCTTACCGCTCCAAAGACTGGGGCACGCTGGTGGCTGCCACCAACAGGAGACCACGCGGCTTCAACTGGGAAGACTGGGGCCGGCTCGATGCCCTCGAAGTGCTGGACATCGCAAGAAATAAGTTCAACCCCGATCCGCAAGCAATATACCTTACGGGCCACTCCATGGGTGGACACGGCACCTGGTTTCTCGGCGCCACCTATCCGGATAAATGGGCCGCCATCGCGCCCTGCGCGGGATACCCCACCATGAAAGGATACGGCTCCGCAGATGGACTCATTCCTGATTCCAGCGCCGATCCGCTCGAACAACTCCTGCTCCGCTCCAGCAATCAGAGCGATGTGCCGAAGCTGGCTTTCAACTACAAGCCACTTGGTGTATATGTTTTTCATGGCGATG
>CAMLPA010000118.1 GCA_946481605.1 uncultured Flavihumibacter sp.
GCTGGCGGATTTGTTGGTCGTCGAGCCTTGCGAGCAGTTGTCCTTTTCTTACCGCGTCACCTTGTTTCACGAACAGCGCCTTCACGATACCGCCCTGTCCGTTGGGCGGGGCAACATAAGCGGAGTTCTCCGCATCCACGGTTCCCTGCAATTCTATGAAGTGAGAGAACGCCTCCGTCTGAATAGGACTCACGCTCACCAGTTTGATGTTCTTGGATTTACCGGCGGCGGTATCCAGTTTGCTGATCTCCAGTTCCAGCGCGGTGATCTTATCGGAGATTCCCTGCTGTTCTTTTTTCAGTTTATCCAGTTCGGCCTTTTTTCCTGCAAGCTCATCCTTGTTGGCGCTTCCGCAGGAATAAAGGAACAATGTAACCCAAAGCAGCCCGTAAAAGTGCTGTTTCTTCATGTTATAATATTTAAGGATCATAGCGATTTTATTGGTAGTGTTGAATGATTAGAGTTTTCCTAAAGAACGTTGGTAACTGATTTTGGCGATGATGGCATCGTACATGGCCTGGAAATAATTAGACTGAGAAGTCTGCAGGTCGTTCTCCGCCTGGATCAGTTCGAAACTGTTGCCCAATCCCTGTTCAAATTTCAGTTTGGTGGAATTGTACACTTTTTCCGCCAGGTCGATGTTGCGTTGTTGTTCATCGAAACTGAGCAGGGCGTTTTTGAGCGATTCCCTGTTTACGGTCTGTTGCAGGTCGATCACCCGCTTCAGGTTTTCCAGGTTATTCTCCGCTTTTTCCACCTGGTACATCGACTGTTTTACCTGGTACCTGCGCTGGAAGCCATCAAAGATGGGCACACTGATGTTTACGCCTGCATAACCGGTACTGTACCAGAAAGCATCTTTGCTGAAGATGAATTTTTCTGCCTGCGCCTGCCTGGTAAAGTTCCCGATCAGGGAAACCGTTGGAATATACCGGAGCTTGTAGCGTTTCAGGTCAAGTTTCTGTAATTCGAGAGAAGTCTGGAGCAATTGAAATTCCTTCCTGTTTTCGTATTGAAAAGCATCGTCCAGGATGCCCGCCTTCACTTGATCAATGGTAAGGGAGTCTTTCAGCAACAATGTATCCACCTGCGGAAGACCGAGGGCATATTTCAATGCCGCATAAGAAAGGTGGATGCCGTTCCTTATGGTGGTTTGCATGGTTTTCAGGTTGGAAAGCTGTACCCTTGCGCGGTCTACATCCAGTTTTTCAATGAAGCCTTCTTTAAACATGATCTCGTTGTCGCGCACCAGTTTCTCAATGCGCTTCACGCCATCGTTCACGAATTCAAGTTGTTTTTCGGCGATCAGTACGGCATAATATCTTTTGTAGGCGGAATCCTTTACATCTTCTTTGGACAACTCAATGTTCTTCTTCGCAAAATCGATGGAAGCTGCACGGGCCTGTAAGCCTACAAATACATCAGGCTGAAACAGCAACTGGGTAAGTGTTACGCCGGCGCTCGCGTTCCAGGGTTGCTGGAAACTTACCGGGCGCAATACGGGAGACGGCACATCCGTAATGGGACCATTGCTACCCTGCACGCCTTCATCCTTCAGCACCTGGTACACGGAAGAAGATGTTCCGTCAGGGAAAAGGAAGATGGGGAGTTTGTAAAAATACTGGGCGCCCATATCACCCTTGATCTGTGGCAGCGCCTGCCCCAGGATACCTTTGTTCATGGCTTCCTGGATTTTCAGGTCAAGCTCTTTGTTTTTCAGGTCAATCACGTTCTGGTAAGCGCGGTCTACGGCTTCCTGAACAGTGAGTTCATGTTTTGTTTGGGCGAAAGTGGAAGTAGAAAAAACAGCGGCCATCAGTACGAACAGGAAGAGCGGCTTCCTATCGGAATGTTTATGGCTTTGCTTCATAAGTCGGTTCATTGTGCGTGCTTTTTTTGGTGCGTTCCGATTTGTATTTCAGAATAAGTTTATATCCTTTCATAGAGACCACTCCATACAGGAAGTGCTCCAGTATTTCCTTTTGCAGTTTTGCGATATTGTATTTGGATATGGGGAACAATTCCTGGTCGAACACCATGCCCATACAAAAGCCCATACGGTACCTGGAGAGGATATCCACCTCAAGTTCCGGGCGATACAATCCTTCTGCGATCCCCCTGCGGAGATTGCTACTGATCATGTTGAGGAGAAACTGCTCCTTGAAAACCTTAAACCTTTGGAAAGCGGAGAAATGAAATCTTTCTAGATCGTAAAAAACAGACGGGTTGATATCACTGAAGGTACGCTCAACCTGCTCCATCACGATGAATATCTCGTCAATTGCATTGCGGGCTTCATGGAACCCTTTCATACAATCCTCTTCGGAACGGGCGATCTCATCCTCAATTACCGCATCCACCAATGCGTCCTTATCGGCATAATACTGGTAGATGGTTTTTTTAGAGACCCCCAACTGGTTGGCGATCTCATCCATGGTAATCGTGCGGATGCCGAAGCGTTTGAACAACTCTTCCGCCTTGCCCCTGATTCTGTCTTTTACTTCCATTGCTCAAAAATCTGCCCAAAACTATGGAAACTTTTTACGTCACCAAAGTTTCCCATCATTATTTTTTGCCACTCATGGAAGAAGAAATAAAAAGAACCAGGGATCACATGAAGCGCTCCTTCAAAATCCAAAATTCAAAATTCAAAATCTCATCTACCTTTACCCCGCATTACAAACAAACGTTGCATGGACAGTAAAAAACTACGTCAGTTGAGCAGATGGCACTGGAAACGGATCATCCAGTATTTTTTCCAGGGCATTATCATCCTTGCCCCCATCACCATCACCGTTTGGGCGGTTATCTCCCTGTTCTCCTTTATCGATAGCCTGGTACCAGGCCTGATCCATCGTATAGCACCAGGGCTGTTGAAAACGGATGCGGCGGGACAACCGGCAAATATACCCGGGCTCGGTTTTATCCTGGTGGTACTTATTGTGTTTCTTGTAGGATATGTTTCCAGCTTTTTCGTGGTGGGCAGACTGGTGGATATTTTCGATAAGATACTGGAAAGAACCCCGGGCATCAAGTTCATATACAGTTCCGTAAAAGACTTTTTTGAAGCGTTCGCGGGTGATAAAAAGAAGTTCAACCGCCCGGTACTTGTTTCCCTGGACAACAATGATGTTTGGCAGGTAGCATTTATTACACAGGACGATGGACACCAGTTTGAACTGCCCGCTCATGTAGCCGTATATGTCCCTTTTTCTTATTCCATTGCCGGAAAAGTATATTGGGTACCTGCGGAAAGAATTAAACCCCTCCCCCACATGCATGCCGGAGATGCCATGAAGTTCGCGATCTCGGGCGGTGTAACCCACGTGGAAGAGGGCCACTGATTTTTTTGCAACATTGCGGCAAAATATATTTTGCAACATAGTTTCATTTCATACATTTGCAACCTAATTGCATTTTATGAAAAGATACTATTACGCTATGGGCCTGGCGGCCCTTGTCTTAACCTTCAGTGCCTGCCGGAAAAATGACAACGACGCTCCGGCGGAAAAAGAGAACAAATTTGTACGCATCCTCGTGTCGGATGATGCCTCCTCATCGCTCACGTTGCTGGATCCTGCAACGGGCACACAAACACCATTCACAGGTTCCGGGCCGTTGCTGGCGCTTTATCCCACAGGAAGCGGCCGTTTCGCCGGTGTGGTAAACATTTCCGGTAACCTCATAAGCTTCTTCGACAGTGGCGTAGAGGCGCATGACGACCATGCACACCTGAAAGGCACACCCAAATGGGCGCTTACAACTTCTACCCGTTTAAAACCTGCGCACTTCAAAGCCTGGGGCAACCAAATACTGGCCTTTAATGACGGAGAAGGCACTTTAAGCGCAGTAAAAGAATCCGACCTGCACACACAGGCTGCTACCACTACCATCAATGCAGGCGTTGCACACCATGGCGCAATGGCCATTTTTAATAACGGCAGCATTGCCGTTACCGTAAAAACTGGTACTGTGGCTGGAAGTTTACCCGAAAAAATAAAGGTGATCGATGCATCGGGCAACACGCTCCATACCGGCAACATTTCCACCGCGGGTATGCACGGCAACGCGGGCAACGGCACACTGGCGGCTTTTGGCGCACCGGAAGGCATACTCACCATCACCGATGCCGGTGTGGAAAAACTGATCCCCTACCCGGATGGATTTGGCAGCAACTGGCTGAGCACGCTGCACTACGGAAAAGCATCTTCAAAATTCATTGGTGCACGGGCGAAGTTCGGGGTGTTCCTCATCGAGCCTACTTCCAATACAATCTCCGCACTGTACCAGTCCGACAAAATTAAATCCGCCTCCTTCGACGCAGCGGGCAGGAACGTGATCATCCTCGAAGAGAACGGCACCATACGTTTGTTCAATCCCGTAAGTAAGACCCAGATCGCTATGGCAAACATGACGCAGTTGGTATTCCCGGCAACCGGCGGTCCAGCCTACACTTCCAGCACCAAATACGTGTACCTCACCAATCCGGAAAAAGGCGAACTTTATATGCTGCGCACAACCGACCTTACACTTTTTAAAACCGTGAACATCTCCGGCAAACCTGGAAAGATCGCGATGATTGGCGCGGACCTGGACAAAGAAGACAACGACTGATAACATAGCATAAACATCTATTGAAAGCAGGAAGGTTTCCCATTGTGGAAAACCTTCCTGCTTTTTTTATCAAATCCGCTCCCTGAAACAGTTTCCAATTTTGGTTGCTAAAAGTTTCAGGTGTTTTCAACAAAAAGAATACGGTTATTTTCTCCCCACAACACCGTTATTTCACGATTGCCTCCTACCCCATCGCGAACGATCTTTGGGGCATGAAAAAATTACTGATCTGTTGCTGTTTTGTTTTGTCGGTCCATTCCGATCTGATGGCCTGGGGCTTTTACGCGCACCGGCTCATCAACAAACAGGCAGTATTCCTGCTTCCGCCTGAAATGATAGTTTTCTTCAAACCGCACATCGGCTACCTCGAAGAAAGGGCCACGGCCCCAGACAGCAGAAGGTACATGGTGCAGGGAGAAGGTCCCCGGCATTATATTGACCTTGACCATTATGGCACTTACCCTTTCGATTCCCTGCCCAGGAAATGGACCACGGCCAGCGAAAAATTCGGAGCCGACACGCTGAACACCCACGGCATTGTGCCGTGGTGGATCCAGACTATGCTGGGCAGGTTAACAAAAGCATTCAGCAATAAGAACCCGGTGGAAATCCTGAAAACAGCGGCTGAACTGGGCCACTATATCGCCGATGCCCACGTGCCACTCCACACCTGCAGCAACCATAACGGGCAAAAAACCCACCAACACGGTATCCACGCATTCTGGGAATCCAGGATACCGGAACTGCTGGCTGAATCGGAATGGGATTTACTTACAGGGAAAGGTGTATACATAGCAGATCCGTTTCGTTTTACCTGGCAGTTTGTTCTGGAAAGCGCACTTGCGGCGGATAGTGTATTGCAACTGGAAGCCGCACTGAACGGCTCCTTTCCGCAGGAAAGAAAATTCGCTTTTGAGTTCAGGAACGGGCAGTTGATCAAACAATACAGTTCGGCCTACACCATTCAATACAATAAAAGCCTGAACGGCATGGTGGAACGAAGACTCAGGTCCTCGATACATACGGTAGCCTCTTTCTGGATCACGGCCTGGACGGAAGCCGGGCAACCCGACCTGTTCATCCTGGAAAAACCCGCCTGGTCAGAGGCAGAAAGAAAGGAAATGGAAACCCTGCAGGCGTTCTGGAAAACACTCCCGGCAGGTGTAACCTGTTATTGATGGAAGCACATAAAAATTGGTCCGGAATTTTTGGGCAATCCTTTATCTTTGGCCCGCCGTTGTATTTCCTGCCACCATTTTTAACCTGAACAGCCGAAGTTTTCAATGAACTGATTATCAGAGGCATGTTTTGACAAACAGTTCTTTTGACCTAAAATTTATGGTACACAATTTTAATGCGGGGCCATCTATTCTGCCAGCCGAAGTTTTCAAACAGGCATCTGAAGCCATTCTTAATTTTAACGGGACAGGACTATCCATCCTTGAGATCGGACACCGGACAAACCTGTTCCAACCTGTACTTGATGAAGCTGTATCGCTCACGAAGGAACTGATGCAACTGAATGCCGACAAAGAAGTACTGTTCCTCCATGGCGGCGCTTCCACCCAATTTATGCAGGTGCCGATGAACCTGCTTCCACAAGATGGAACGGCGGTGTACCTCGATGGAGGTGTATGGGGCTCAAAGGCTATTAAAGAAGCAAAACAGTTCGGCAACGTAGTGGTGGCCGGCAGTTCTAAGGACAAAAACTACACTTATATCCAACGCGACTGGCAATTGCCGGCATCCGCGGCCTATTTTCACTATACGACCAACAACACGGTAGAAGGAACACAGATGCATTTCGTTCCCGATGTTCCCTTTCCCCTGGTAGCCGACATGAGCAGTGATATCATGAGCCGCGTAATGGATTTTAATCAATTCGACCTTATCTACGCCGGTGCCCAGAAGAATGTGGGCGCGGCTGGTGTGAACATGGTGATCGTTGATAAAAAATGCCTGGGAAAAACAGGCAGAACCATCCCAACCATGCTCGATTACCAGCAACACATCAGCAATGGTTCCATGCTGAATACACCGCCTGTGTTCGCGATCTATGTCTGCATGCTTACGCTGCGGTGGTTAAAAGCACAGGGCGGCGTTCCGGCCATAGAAAAGATAAACAATGAAAAAGCAACATTACTCTACGATACACTGGACGCGCTTCCTATATTCAGGCCAACCGTTGTAAAAGAAGACCGCAGCCTGATGAACGTAATCTTCGTTATGGATGATCCGGAAGCAGAAAAAGAATTCCTGGACACCTGCAAAAAAGAAGGTATCGTGGGCATCAAAGGACACAGAAGTGTAGGCGGGTTCCGCGCTTCCCTTTACAACGCATTGCCATTGAGCAGTGTGAAGGTCCTTACAGAAGTGATGCGCCATTTCGCCGACCGGAAAGGCTAAAAATCATTATGTTTACCCGCTGAAAAAGTTTTCCATTCTCAAAACAACACTATGGCCAATATTGCTCCTTTTAAAGCCCTCCGACCACAGGCTCAGTACGCCCGTCAGGTGGCGTCGCGCCCCTACGATGTACTGAACAGCCAGGAAGCGAAAGTAGAAGCGCAGGGCAACCCTTATTCTTTCCTGCACATCACCAAATCAGAGATCAGTCTGCCGGAAGACACCGACATTCACTCCCAACCCGTGTACGATAAAGCCAAGCAGAACCTTGAGGCTTTTATCCAGCGCGATGTCCTTTTCAGAGAGAACAAACCCTGTTATTATATCTACCAACTGATCATGAACGGACGCAGTCAGACCGGTTTGGTATGTGGCAGCTCCGTGGACGATTACGAGAACGATATCATCAAAAAACACGAATTCACCCGCCCTGAAAAAGAACAGGACCGCATCAACCACATCAAAACATCAGGCGCGCAAACAGGAAATGTATTCCTGGCGTACCGCAATGTGGATGAAATTGATGAACTGATTGAAAAGTGGAAAAAAGACAAATCACCCGTGTACGATTTTGTGGCCGAGGACCAGATCCAGCATACCATCTGGGTGATCAATGATGATAAGATCATTCAGAACATCACCGATTTGTTTGCTCAAAAAGTGCCTTGCACTTATATTGCTGATGGCCACCACCGTGCCGCTTCGGCCGCTAAGGTTCGCGCAGCATTGGGGAACAAATCAACACCGGAAGCCGATTTCTTCCTTACCACGCTGTTCCCGGCCAGTCAACTTGCTATCCTGGATTACAACAGGGTTGTGAAAGACCTGAACGGACTTACTGCGGAAGAACTGCTTAAAAAACTGGAAGACCATTTCACTTTGGCACCAGCAAATGAAGCAGTGAAACCAACTGAGCTGCATACTTTCGGTATGTACCTGGACAGCAAATGGTATACGCTTACCGCCAAACCCGGTTCCTTCACGGAAGATCCGATCGGCATCCTGGACGTTACCATTCTGCAGGAAAAAGTGCTTTCTCCAATACTGGGCATACTGGACCAACGTACTGACAAACGCATCGATTTTGTTGGCGGTATCCGGGGTGTACAGGAACTCGAAAAGAGAGTGAACAGTGGTGAAATGGCGATCGCCTTCAGCCTTTATCCCGTTTCCATCCAGCAACTTTTCGATATTTCCGATAACGGAGAGGTAATGCCACCGAAGAGCACCTGGTTCGAACCAAAACTGAGAGACGGATTGCTGACGCACCTGATCTATTAATGCGCTTCATTATTTTTTACCGATTAACAAAGCATCAGATTATTCATTATTAAAATGATCATTGATGCGGGCATAACAGATCAAGTGGGAACTATCGAAAGCGGCTGAAAGACTTATAACTTCTCAGCAATGCTGTTAAGCATCTTTAAGCATAAGAAATGGTGTATCGAATACGGTACACCATTTTTCTTTCAGGTCTCCTGATGAACCAATTTTCATTATGCTATTCCCGAAAAGCGTCATTTTACTTTTGAGATGGCCTCTTTCTTACGGAAACTACAATCGAAATCACTGCATTTATAAACCATCCTCTTCTTATTATTTACCTTTTTCTTCCACGGTCTCCGGTGGAATTGTTCTATCTCAAAAAATTATTACAATCCCTTCAAATTGCCGATTAACGGCTAAACCGTCAATTTTCATAACTTCACGTCCTATGAAATACAAAGGCTTACTTCTGTTGCTGTG
>CAMLPA010000119.1 GCA_946481605.1 uncultured Flavihumibacter sp.
CGTAAGAACCTTTACCGATGTGTTCAGCAAGTTTGTTCCCGGTGAATTCCGGGGGTATGAACACGATGAACTGGAGGAAGCGATGGCCTGGGTTTCGGGAAAGCGTTAAGTCTTCAAAAGGTGATGCCGAAATAAAGAAGTCTGCGCAATCAACCTTCTTTTTGACGCAATTATCCCCCGTTAAGTGTAGTGTTTTAGCCTTAAGTTTGAGCACAAAAATCAGTTACTATGGCAGTGCTCAACCTTCATATTAACTTCAATGGCAATGCCGAAGAAGCTTTCAATTTTTACAAATCAGTTTTTGGTGGAACGTTCACGAAAATTATGCGCTTCAAAGACCTCGCCGGCCCGGAATTTCCCATAGCGGAAAAGGAAGCGGATAAGATCATGTACATCGCGTTGCCTATCGGTAAAAACCTGTTGATCGCAAACGATGTTCCTGAATTTATGGGCAAAACAAACGAAAACGAACACAGGTCAAAAATATCTATTGGTGCGGAAAGTAAAGCGGAAGCCGATCAGCTCTTCAACGGACTTTCAGCAGGTGGTGAAATTGAAATGCCCATGGACAACAGTCCATGGGGCACTTACGTTGGGATGTTCAGAGATAAATATGGCATAGAGTGGATCATTGATTTTGACCCGGTGGAATAATGCCCCGAAGCATTTGTGATACATTTTTATCATTTTATATTCACCTGTTTACAAAAGCCCACAGTTCAAAAAGAAAGCAATTACCTTAGGATCTGCCATAAAACCATGGATATGAACCGGGGTGTCGTATTTCTTTTTTGTATAGTGATAGCTTGCATGCAGTGTAAAAAGGGCACGTCAACGCCTGATGCTCCGGTGATCACGAACCCGGATGATGCCGGATTAACGAAAACGAATGTCCGGAAATTCATGGTGGATCCAAATGCTACGAAGGAGACTGCCGCGTTGTTTTACAATTTAAAAACGTTGGCAAAAACAGGATTTGCCGTAGGTCATCAGGATGCTTTTTCAGGGTTCTACAATAACCAGGGCGGAGCTTCAGACATGAAAAAGACAACCGGCAACGACCCTGCATTGCTGGGGTCAGATTTTATTTTTATTACGGATAAGAACAACAATGGTCAGCCCGGGAACTGGTTTTATCAGCAGGAGGAAAATACCATCAACGCGGTGAAGCAGGCATACAGCCTTGGCATGATCAATACTTTCAGTTGGCATCTCCGGGAACCCTATAAAGAAACTTCTTTTTATACGAGTGAGATGACGGAAAACGAGCAGGCTAAGGCTTTCCGTAGTATTTTGCCCGGTGGGGAAAACCACAACTGGTATAAACTCAAATTAGATAAGGTAGCCGCTGTGCTGAATAAGCTTACGGGCCCGGATGGTGCATTGATTCCCGTAATTTTCAGGCCATTTCACGAGTTTGACGGGAATTGGTTCTGGTGGGGTGCGGCATTTTGTTCACCCGATGAATACAAAACTGCCTATCGTTTTACAGTGGAATACCTGCGTGATGTTAAAAAGCTGCACCATGTTTTGTATGCTTTTAGTCCTGATAACAGTTACAGCACCGCAACATCGTACCTGAGCCGGTATCCCGGGGATAAGTATGTTGATGTGCTGGGCATTGACAATTATTGGGATTTTCGTTTTGAAGCGGGACAGGCAGGCGCATTGGCGGCAAACCAGAAAATGGTGGTGGTATCAAATCTGGCGAAAGAAAAAGTGAAAATAGCTGCCATGACAGAAACAGGCTACCAGGTTACATCAACCAATACTGCTGTTCAGGGATGGTTCTCCAATTTCCTGTACACTGCGCTCACCAACAATACCGAAGTTTCTTTTGTGATGTTTTGGGCAAATGGCGCTGAAGGGTATTATGTTCCGCCGCCTTCCGGAACGAATAAGGCCGATTTCATCGAATTTGTAAATAAACCCAAAGCGCTTTTGCAAAACGAAATGCCTGAGATGTATAAGATCAAATAAGTAAGAAGCGCTAGTTTTTCTGCACAAATACAACATCATTCACATTAGCAGGCTTCACTCCACAAATCTTCTCCCTCACTGGATAGGAATAATACGTTTCAGTTAAAATTTGAATACTAAGGATTAAAATGCGTTAACGCCCCAACGCAAACGTTTGATACTTTTATTATCATAAGAAAGGCCATAAACAACAGACTAACGATTTAAAAGATTGCTTTTTTTCTCAACAACCCACTAGCACCCCTATACCAGTTTCATTTAGCTGATGCATAACGTGTCCTGAAAAATTAATCATTTTCCGGGATGGGATAACTGTGCCCGCAAATCGCAAATATAATAACCATCAAAACCAACAGATCATGAATGTTTGGACCAGAACGCTGCTGCATTACCTACAATGCGCCACCGCAAAAAAAATACGGGAGCCCCTGGCGCCTGCACTGCTTTTACTTTGTATCCTGCTGTCGCAAATGGCCATCGGGCAAACGAAGTTTACGGTAAAAGGAAAAGTTACAGGGGAGAACGGCGCTGCGCTGGCAGGCGTTAGCGTACTTGAAAAGAATACTACCAATGGCGTGAGTACCGGTACTGATGGAACTTTCTCCATTGAGGTAAGTAAACAGAACGCTATACTTACTGTGAGCTTTGTTGGCTATGAAACCACGGATGTGGCCGTGGGCAACAGGCTGAACATTAATATCAGTTTGAACCCGGAGGCTACCAGTCTTACGGATGTGGTGGTGATCGGTTACGGAAAACAGAAAAAGACCGAAGTAACCAGTGCGGTGGCCAGCGTGAAGCAGGAAGATTTCACCAAAGGTTTCGCACGTGATGCGGGGCAACTGATCCAGGGTAAGGTTGCCGGACTTGCAATTTCCACTTCCAGCGGCGATCCCAATTCCACCACCCAGATATCCCTGCGCGGAAACAGTACCATTACTTCTTCTACTCAGCCACTCATCCTGATTGATGGTATTCCCGGGGCAATCAACTCCGTTGCACCCGAAGATATTGAGTCGGTAGACGTATTAAAAGACGGTTCCGCGGCGGCCATCTACGGTACGCGCGGTACCAACGGGGTAATTCTGATTACTACGAAGAAGCGCAATGGCAATCGTCCGGCAACACTTACGTATGATGGGTATGTTAGCGTACAGTCTATTGCCCGGAAAATGGAGTTCCTCGATGCCGCCGATTACAGAAGGCTGATCGCGGACGGCTTCTTTCCTTCCAATCAGAAATACGATTACGGCACCAGCACCGACTGGCTGGGCGAAATTACAAGAACGCCCGTGAGCCAGACGCATAACCTTACTTTACAGGGCGGAAACGGTCAGACCAACTATGTAGCTTCTATGAACTACAGGCATTGGGAAGGTTTGTTCCTCCGCTCCAACAACCAGCAGTTCACGGGTCGTTTAGAAGCGAACCACTCCATGCTGGATGGTAAACTGAAATTCAATGTGGGCGTTATATCCAGGAACAGGAAATATTTTTCCGGTCCCAACTACAGCTATATCTACCGCCAGGCCATCATCAGAAATCCTACCGATAGTGTGTACGATTATATGGGCAGATGGAAAGAAGACGCCAACGGCTACAACTACGATAACCCCGTTCGTCCTATAGAAGAAGTGGAAGGCGAATCGAAAATGCAGGAAACAAGGCTGAACGGAAGTGTGGTATTCTCACCCATCCGCGACCTGAATTTTAAATTGCTGGTATCTAATGTTAAAGAAAACTGGCTCAGCGGCTACGCTGAATCTTTCGACCACCGCGCTTCCGTGATCAACGGAAGAAGGGGATACGCTTCGCGAAGCACTAGTCTGCGCGACGACCGTCTCCTCGAATTTACCACTGATTATTCGAAATCTTTCGGTCTGCACAAAGCCACCATACTTGGCGGTTACAGCTACCAGGATGTGACCAATGAAAGTTTCGAAGCCTGGAACTCTCATTTCCCAACAGAACTCTTCACCTTCAACGAACTGGGCGTAGGCGATGCCTACAAGCAGGTGAACATCCCCGGCATTCCTGCCAGACCCTATGGTATGGAAAGTGGTAAAAACAATTTCCGCCTCATCGGTTTCTTCGCCAGGGTGAACTATACGTTTAACGAGAAATACATGTTGCTGGCCAGTGTTAGGAGAGAAGGTTCCACCAAGTTCGGAGAAAACTACAAGAACGCGACCTTCCCCGCAGTTTCCGCCGGATGGCGCCTGAGCAAGGAAAGCTTCATGCAGAACGTTACTTTCATTGACGACCTCAAATTCCGTGTTGGATTCGGCGTAACAGGTACCGCCCCCAACAACAACTACGACGGCCTCATCAGCTATGCGTACCAAACCAGCCGCTTCCTCAGCAACGGACAGTGGGTGCAGCCACTGGTACCAACCCGTAACCCCAACCCCAACCTGCGCTGGGAAAAGAAAAGTGAATACAACGCCGGACTCGATTTCGCCATGTTCCGCAACAAACTCAGCGGTAGCATAGATGTTTACCAGAGAACCACCAACGACCTGCTGTACGACCTGCCCGTGGCCACACCACCCAACCTGGTAGGTACCACAAGGGCCAACGCGGGCACCATGAAGAACAAAGGGGTTGAAGTATTGCTGAACTATAATTTCATCAATACAAAAGATGTTGGGCTGGATGCGAACATCACGTATTCCTTCAATAAGAATGAACTGGTTTCCATCAACAGCGACCTCGCTTCCTCCACCGTTACTTTCTTCAACGCGGGCCATACGGGTGAACCCATTCAACTCGCCACACACAGGATCGAGGTAGGACAACCCGTTGGTAATTTCTTCGGTTATAAATCCGTTGACATCGACGAGAATGGCAAGTGGATCATCGAAGGCGCCGACGGTAAACCCAAACCACTGGCTTCCGCCAACGACCAGGATAGAAAAATACTGGGCAACGGGCTGCCCAAACACACCGTGGCCATGAACGTTTCTTTCCGCTACAAAAGATTCGATATGGCGCTCAACATGCGCGGCGCATTCGGTTACCAGATACTCAACTTCCAGCGGCTGTATTATGAAAACCCCACCATCAAGCAGTACAATATGCTGAAAACAGCGCTGGATCCGGTGTATGGCAAAACTATGCTGAACAATCCGCTCACTTATGTTTCCTATTATATCGAAAATGGTGACCACTGGAAATTCGACAACATCACGCTGGGCTATAACATTCCCGTGGCCAATAGCAAATATTTTAAAAACGCAAGAGTATATGTATCGGGCCTGAATATGCTGGTGTTGACAGGTTACAAAGGCATTGATCCCGAACTGAGTCGTGGCGGACTGGACGCAGGTAACGATTCCCGCGATAAATACCCCACCACCCGCACCTACACTTTTGGCGTAAACTTCACCTTATAAAAGATAACAATGAAAAGAAGCATATATAAAGGAGTGGCGGCTGCAAGCATCGGCGCTTCCGTCCTGTTTTTTTCCTGCACCAAGCTGGATACCAAAGTGTACGATGAGATACTGGAATCTTCCTACCGTCCTACGGAAGGAGATATTCCATCTATTATCGGTCCCGTATATACGCAGATGCGCGGCATGTTCGCCGGCTGGCAGGGGCATTTCGATCTACAGGAAGAACCCGGAGACATTCTTGTAACGCCCACCCGGCCTAATGGATGGGACGATGCCGGCACCTATAAAAGAATGCACCGCCATGAATGGAGTACTACCGAATGGCAACCCACGAATTTGTGGAACAACTGCTACGCGGGCATCAACAGTGCCAACCGGGTACTTTCCCAGATCGAAGACGGCTCCATTCCTGTTACCACCAATAAAGAAGGATTGATTGCGGAACTGAAAACTGCGCGCGCCTTCTATTATTCCTACCTCGTGGATACACATGGCAATGTGCCCATCGTGTCCGATTACCTGGGCGGAACCCTGCCCAAACAAAGCACCCGTGCGGAAGTGTACAACTTCGTTGAAAAGGAACTTTTGGAGAATATGGATAAGTTGTCGGATGTGGTAGGCGCAACCACCTACGGAAGGTTCACCAAATGGGCGGCAAAAGCAATACTGGCCAGGTTGTACCTGAATGCGCAGGTGTACACCGGTACCGCGCAGTGGGACAAATGTATCCAGCAATGCGATGACATCATCGGCAGCAACAAATACATCCTGGAGCCGAGCTACAAAACAAATTTCCAGACCACGAATGAAGTGTCGAAGGAGAATATCTTCGCCGTACCCTACGATGAAGTGTTCGCCACGCAGTTCACCATCCACATGAAAACGCTGGCCACTGCACACCGGGATGTGCTGGCTATGGCCGCGCAACCCTGGGGTGGAAACTGCGCTGTTCCGCAGTTCATCAACACCTACGATCCGGATGATTCCCGCCTGAAAGATACCTGGATCATGGGACCGCAGTACAGTGTAAGAACCGGACAACTTATTCTTACCTACACCAAAGATGTGCCCAGCATCAACCAAACCGGGTTCTTCGATGGCTACAGAATTGGTAAGTATGAAATTAAAGTGGGCGCTACCGGCGGACTTAGTACCGATTACCCGATCTTTCGTCTAGCCGATGTGAAAATGATGAAGGCTGAATGCCTGCTCCGCAAAGGACAGGCGGGTGATGCGGCTACCATTGTGTCTGAAGTGAGAACACGGGCATTTGCGGCGAATCCTTCCAAAGCCACGGTAACAGGCGCCCAGTTGCAACAGGGCAGTTCCTATAACTATGGTTTCTGGGAGAACGGCGCCGTGGTAAACCCAGAAGGTGGCGCTGATATTCCTTTTGGAAGGTTTCTCGATGAACTGGGTTGGGAATTCGCGGCGGAAGGCAGAAGAAGAAGTGACCTGATCCGCTTCGGGGTGTTCCACCGCAAAACCTGGTTCAACCACCGCCCAAGAACGGATGGCAAACCGAGGTTCCTTTTCCCCATCCCGCAGGGCGAACTGGATAAGAACCCTAACCTGAAACAAAACCCGGATTACATACAGTAAAATATTGCAGCAGTTGGTTTCGTATATGGAGAGGCTGTCTCGTTGAGACGGCCTCTTTTTTTGTGGGTTATTGGGCTTACAAAATCAAAGCGATAAGTACAAATCCGTTCATCACGCGGGTGGTTCAACAACGGCAATACTAGGGCTTTGTTGTAAACAAAAAAGGTATGCCGGTTGATGAACGGCATACCTTTCTTTGGTTTGGAGCCAAAAATTTACAATTCGGTATAAGTAAATTTCATTGTATAATGTAAGTAAGTATTATTCGCAAAATGCACTGTTTCAGTTGCGCTCACCACAGCAGGAAGACCGTGGGCGTTCATCGTATAGGAGTAGTTGGTCGTATAGGTAAGTTGCAATTCCTGGTCCTGACTATGCGGTTCCCAGGTCTCAACTTTTAAAAGAAGATTTTTAGAGAACTTTCTAAACAGAAACTGAAAGCCATAGCCATCATAGTCTCCGAAATTTTTCAATAGGTTGAGCTTATTGTTATCATATTCGAAAAGCAATACTTTTTTAACTGTAGATGATCCCTTGTCGTACACTTCAGCTTTTACCAGATTTTCTCCTTCATAGAAATAAACGTAGCGGTTTTCTTCTTTATTTAGCGGAACCAAAGGATCATCTGAATGTTCAATCCAACTTGAATTTTCTGCTGTAACATAACCTTCGGTGTTCAGGGTATAGGTTTCCAGAATAGAGTATGATACCCTGGAGCCTTCCTTTTCAAGGGATTCATAGGATACGGGCCAACCGGATGCTGCCAGCTTTAAGGTGATGGAGTCCACAAATGAATGATCCCTGGGTGTTCCTATAATTATTACTTTCTGCTTATCATAGGATACCTTGAAGACACCTGATTCTTGCCCATTTACATCAAACTCCTTAAACTCTTTCAGCGCCCCGGCTGCGTTGTACAGAAGCTGGAAGGAATGAGAAAAATCCGGATAGGCTTCGTTTATCTCTTCAAATTTGGTCAGCAAAAGTTTTTTACCATCCGGCGATTCGATGATGGATTGAATCACCGCCGGGGGCGTTGGTTCGGTGGTTTCAGGAATTTCGTCAATACCTTTCTGGCAGGAGGATAAGGAAAACAGTGTAGCCAGGATAGCGGCGGTTAAGGAAAAATATTTCATTTTAAGGTTGGTATTTTGCGCAATATATTGCTATTCTATTTAAAATAAAAGCGGCGGGTTTTGTTGTAGTATCCAACCCCCGAAAAAATTTAACCCTTCCTTCACCCTTATCCTTTTATCTTTGCCGCTGCATGAAAAAGGTGTTATTGTTTCTCTTATTGCTCAACTACATCAACACAACGATGTTCTTCCCCGTTATCGAGGAAGTAAACACGGCTGGTGATGCTTTGGGGTATTATGATGAAACCAATTCCATCGTAGAGCTCATCAAAAAAGAAATGTTCGGCAAAAAAAGCCGGCATGCAGATGATGAAGACAATGACCAGCCGCTGGCACCGGGCCTCAGAAGCATCACGGTTTCCGCGGTGGTTCTTGACGACCTGCTTAAACCGCTGCCCGCATTCGTTCCTTCCGTACTTACCCATGAACCGCTTATGGAAGATGTGCGCGTAAGTGCAGGCTTCCTCTCCAGGTTCTCCCCTCCGCCCGATGTTGTTCCTTGTTGATCTTCCTCTTTGTTTAACGCCAACGGCGTAATTCCTTATTTAATTTAATGCAATATGGAACTCCGAAAGTATTCCTTTTGGTTTCCGCTGTTGTTGTGCATGGGCTGTG
>CAMLPA010000120.1 GCA_946481605.1 uncultured Flavihumibacter sp.
CACTGCGGTGCTTTTGGCGCTGCGGTGGCTTCCCAAATCTACTTCGTGGAATTGTTTTTTCTTCCGTCAATTCTGTTTAATGCTTCATTCAGCCCGTGCAGTTGCTTCCTCCCCGGTTATTTTTTTACTACTTTTTTAGTGCCATAACATTTGCCGCATGTTACCTCGCCCTTGTACGTACTTGGTGGGGTATAGGTAGTCGTTTTAATGTAGTCGCCGGAAACTGAAGATCCGGTGTGTTTCTCGCTGACAGAATAAGAATAGGTATAGGGCGATTTAATGGTTTTGGTAACAGTACCTGTTCCGGCACATTCATAACATTTGGTAAAAAACTGATCGTTACTTTCGTTCAGTATTTTAAAGTTGGTGGCCGTGGACGGAATCATATCGCCGTTACTGAGGTTTCTTCCGTTCAGTGAAGTGTGCAGCACCATTGCTTTTTTTCCATTGTACAGCACCACCTGCCCATACTGAAGTACGTCTGCCGCCAGTTTCATCCCGGCCAGTTCCTCTACCTGGTGCGCATATACCTGGGTGTGGTTGGCTGCTGCGGCGCTTTTCGCTTTCAGCAGATGGGAGGCGGCCAGGGTTTTGTCGCCTTTTGCATAATGTATTTTGGCCAGCCCTATATTGGCGTAGAGGTGCGCGTAACTGTTGTACTTCGTTTTTGAAATGGCTTTCTCATAATAGAAACGGGCACTGTCCGGGTTGTTTTTCATAAAAAGACCAGCGATCTCAATATTGTAATACGGCATCATGTCGGCCACGGCCCTGAACAACTGAGCGGAGGAAAGGGAAGCGTCGAGGTCACGAAACTGGGTTTTTGCCTGAAGGAATTCGGCCAGACTTAAACCAGCGTATAAAGAAGTGGGGGCTTCCTCCCATCCCAGTTTGTACCATTTATATGCTTCTGCCAGGTTGTTGATGCTGTCGTGTGTGGTGTGGTAGGTTTTGGCGATGGCGGTTTTCCCTACTCCTTTTAGTTTGTCAATATTTTGCAGCAGGAAGGCTCTTTGAGCGAGGTAATCGGCACCCAGTCCACCACCACGGTAACAGCAATTCGCTCCCGTGGCGGCAATGTCCATGGTATTCGTGCTGTCCACATAAATAGTTTGTTCATTGGGCCGTGATACCCGGAATAAGTAAGGGGTGGGATGAAAAAGGCCATCATCTTTCAACTGTCCGAAATCCATCGTCATGTATTGTGCGGGGATAAGTATTTCGGCTTTACCATTCATCAGCCCCCAGTCCGTATTTTCAAAGAAAAGCACATACTGCGGATAATGGTAGCTTATTTTTATTTGATAATATTCTTTGCTGAATTGTTGAAAATCAAAATCATATAACGCGTATTTTTCATTTTTACCCAATACCATAAAATCGCTGCCGGCGTACCCTTGCGGCAGCATGGTTAAGCCCTTGCCTTTCTTTATTACTTTCCCTGTTTGCCTGTGGAGCAGTTCCACTTTATGGTTTTTATCTTCTGCAATAAAGTAACCGGCTTTTGGTGCATCATATATTTTGTGGTACTTCCGTTTTACTACTTCATTGTTCTGTTGATCCGTCAGGCCGTAGAATCCTAACCCCAGACTACTGATTTTAAGGTCCTGGGCAAGGAGCATATTTCCATAACATACAACTGCCAGTAATAATAAAGATTTAAGGATATGATTCATTGAATATCATTTGATAATAAACTAAAACTAGATTTAGACTTAAAGTATTGGTTTGATACTTCTGAATAATCCCGCGCTCGTTCCTACCCAAACGAAATTGTTGTTGTCGATGGATGCACATTGAAGGTTGCCCTGAATTCCTTTGAAGGCGATCTCTTCCTGTCCTTTATAAAAAAGTCTGTTTGCCTGCGATACATAAATAGCATGTTCCCCGGTTTTGTCCTGGCCAATATGGTATACCAGTCCGGCTTTCCAGTAGCTTGCCAGTGGAAGCCAACTGTTGTTATGCCCTTTCTGGTCGGAATAGTATGGGGTGAGTATATTCATATTGGCGCTGGGCACGTACTCGTAAACGCAAAGGGTGGTGCTTTCGTTGTTCCCGGCCATATAGAAGCCTGCGCAATGATTTTTAAGAAACGATGGATTTTTGCCCATTACGAAGGTGTGCGATGGCGTGCGTTGGTTGAAAATTTTTCTGCCATCGGGACGGATATTTCCGAAAAAACCATCTTTCATAGTGGATGTTCCGAAGCTTGCGTACACCGATCCGTCTCCGTTCCAGGCGGTGCGCATGAAATCGCATTTGATGGGTTCATTGAGGTTGGCGATGAGCGCCTCACCGTTGTAATCCAGCGTAGCGCTGGTATTTTTAGGCGTATTGTACACCCAGAACTTCGCACCGTAGGTGTAGTTGCCCAGACTAATGCCACCCAGGAAAAGCTTTTCACCATCGGCCCGCAGGGCGATGGACTGAATGGTGTTGCCGCTCATGTTGAGCTTTTCCTTCCAGTCTGTTCCGTTGGTATAGGAGAAGAAAATCCGGTTCAGGTCATCAAGGTAGGCGGCATTTCCCTCGTTGAAGACGATGTCTTTTACGGCGCGTTCCCCGGCGATGGGGATTTTTTCGAAGGCTGCATCCGCGATCCAGGATGTGATTGTATTTTCCGGAGAATTGGCTGCCGGTTCGGTTTTTTTTGAACAGCTCAACAGGCTGAATGCAAGCAGGTAAAAGAGGTATTTTACTTTCATACGGAATAGGGTTGTTCCAGTTCCGCAATGATAGCATCTGCGGAACATTTATACCATACCCTGTAACACGTATATTGCTATGGTTTTCGCTTTACCCGGAATTCCCCCTCCGTAATCTGAACATGCGCATTTAAGGTGTTGTCATACAAATGAGCGGAGAATACACCCTGGATGATATCGTCGTTGATAACGTTGAAGCGCACCGTGGCGGAACCGGGGTTGTTCACAAGGTTCAGACTTTTCGACATTACATACAACTTTCCTGCGTTGTCGTAATACCCGAACTGCATGAGTGCAAGCGGTGAATTGCTGGCGGTGGTATATTCGATTCCTGTAGTGAATGCCGCGTCACCATTCATGATAACGGAAACTGCGTTGCGCAATACCTGGTTAATATCTGCGGTAGCGGAAATCACGGAAGAAAATCCTGTAACGCCTGTAGTGGTTGTATTTACGGAAGTGCTGCCAGGGTAATAAGCCTGTTTTACGGTATTGCTGTAATCTACTGCAGCGCCATTGGCTTTGAACCTGAAATAGTAATCGCCACCGGAACCGCCATCGTTTCCTGATTTGGAGCAACTTCCAATAAAAATAGCGCAGCATAAAATGAGCATAGCAACAAGGGGAGTGTTGAACTTCCTTTTCATAAGAATCATTTGCATTGAATGAATAAATTATTGCTTATAGTGCGCTGCGCTGATAAGGTTTTTCAATGCATAGATTCTAAGGGAAATGAAGGTAAGAAAATTTTCAGATTCCTTTTCCAGCCTGTTCGTGTACTACCGCATCCTGCCGCTTGCCCATTCAATAGCATACAGCGCTTTCAGGTATTTTACCTGCAATTCAACGAGTTTTTGCTGTGTCTCAATCACTTTGCTTTCGCGGCTGTTGATGAGAAACAAAGCGCTTTCGCCCTGGGAGAATTTCAGTTCTTCCGTCTTCAGCAGAAAACTCAGGTCGTTGTACATAGAAGTAGCCGTTTGCAACTGGGCGCGGAGGAGCCTCGCTTCATTGAGGTATTGCAGGATTTTTTGTTCGATCTGAAATGATTTCCGGGCGATTTCCAGGTTGGCTGATTCAATTTTCAGTTGCGCGTTCCTGTAGGCGCCCCGTGCTTCTCTTAGCAGCAGGGGCATCTTGAAGGTGAGTCCCCACTGGTGGTTGTTGCGGAAATAAGCGGGATTGATTTCCTTGTAATCATAATATTCTTTGCTCAGGATATTTGCTTTCAGTTTAAGCACCGGCAGCAGTTCCTGTCTTTTGAGCCGGAGTTCCACGTCCATTTCCTGTAGTTTGAAACGGGTGGCCCTAAGCTCAGGATGGCTGAGGATGATGTTGTTCATTACTTCGGCCTGCAATGCTTCGGGCGCTTCCATATTGGTATTGATGCTGTCGGGCACAGCGCTTTCCGGCAACAACATGGGGTTCCCGGCTTCGGACCACAGGTAACCGGAAAGTTCAATGGCCTGCCGGTTCCGTTCCTGCAACGCGGCGGTGGCGAGCAACCTGTAGTTGAGCAATTGACTATGTGCCTCCACGGTATCGGCCATCGGACGGTCGCCGTTTTCAAATAACAATTTCACCAGGGCAAGTCGTTCCGCGCTTATCTGCTCGAATTCCCGGTAAACCTCCAGCAACTGGTGTGCGCCAGCCCATTGCCAGTAAGTAGTGTAGGCATCGAACAACAGGTTGTTGTATGCGGCCAGTCGTTCCTGTTCGCTTCTGGTGCTGATGATTTTCGCCTGTTGCAGCGCGGCCCTGCGTTTATCGATGAGCAATCCGTTCAGTACCGGGATTTCCAGTCCCATATAAGTGGCTACTCCTTTGGTACGTTCGGGGTTGAGGTACACGCCTTCGTTTCTTTCAAAACCGGTTTTCAGTTCCACGCCAAACGCTGTGGGTAAGCGCAGTTCAGGGTTTGTGTTCCGATAGTAATTGGTGCCATCCAGCGATTTGGCGTTGTTGTTCAGTTCAGCCACGGGATCAAATGCGCCACGGGCAGCGAGCAGGTTGGCTTCCGCCATTTCCGTGAGCAGGTTGGCCTGTTGCGCCACGGGATGGTATGTGCGCACCTGTTCAATAAAACGGGTCACACTTAAAGTGTTGGCGGTATCCTGGGCCAGAACCGGCACAGCAAAGAGCGCCGAAAGGAGAAATAGATAGATTGAACTTACTCTCATCTGTAAGGATACTTTTATTTTTGAACGGGTGCAGCCTGCGCCTGGTAGTATTCCGGCGGGAAACCATTGATGCGCCGCCATATCTCATAATAGATGCGCACATCTTTGAGCAGGGCAATGCCTTCGGCTCCTCCGCCGATGCTCAGTTGCTCGGGCCATTTTCTATCGTCAGGATCCTCGGTTACCAATACCCGGAATTTGCCGTTCACACTCACCGATTTTTCGATGGCTATTATTCTTCCGCCGAAGGTGCCGTAGCTGCCACCGGGCCATCCGCTGAACACGATCACTGGAAACCCATCGAAGATGAAACGCACTTTCTGGCCGATGCTGATGAGGGGAAGGTCCATGGGGGAAACGAAAAGTTCTATAGCAAACTGTACCTTGTCGGGTACGATTTCAGCAATCATCTCGCCTTCTTTCAGAAACTCGCCGATACCCGCTTTTTTGGCCTTCGAAACCTGACCGCTTTGCGGAGCCAGGATATAATACAATTTGTTCCTTACATCGTAGTTGGCGTAAGCATTCTGTAATTTGGCCACTTCCGCTTCTGCTGTTGCCGCTTCGGATAAAGAGGAAAAACCTTCTCCCTGTGCTTTGGCTATTTTGTCCGTGTATTCCTGTATGGCCGATTGTTTTTCGATGCCGAGGTTCACGAGTTCCTGGCGACTTTGTTCCAGTTTGTTGGTGGCGCTGTTCAGCTTTGCCGTGCTGTTCTGGAAGTTGATCTTTCTTCTTTCAAATTCAGTGAGAGATATGGCGCCGTTGTCGAGCAACACTTTTGCGGCATCGATCTGCCTTTGGTACGCGTCCAGTTCGTTTTTCACCGCAAGTAATTCCGCCTCTTCCGTTTTGATTTTTAATTGTTGCTGGGTAATCTTATTGTCTAAGGTTTCGAGTTTGAATTTCCTCGCTTCCCGCAAGGCTTCCATCTGCGTCTCGCTGGAGTTGGCCTTGTTGCGGTAGCCATCAATGCTTTGTTGTTTGGCTGTTATCTGTTCCTGCGTTCTTTGGAGGAGATTCCGATCGAAATACTCGGCTTTTACTTCCCCGAGTTGCAGTATGGTATCGCCTGCTTTCACGAAATCACCTTCTTTCACGTACCATTTGGACACGGAACCGGCAATCACGGTATTGATCTGTTGCGGCCGTTGTTCCTGCCGTAGTGTGGTGACAGAACCTCTTGCGCGGATGTTCTGTGTCCAGGGCAGGAACATGAATACCAGCAACACGAAGAGGGTGCCGAAGAGCCAGCGTTTGGCCCGGCTTTTCCGGTCGATCCGGTATATTTTTCCGAAAGCCGATGGACACTTTTCTGTTCCTGCTTCAATCGGTTGGTATAAATAGTTGTTCATTGGTGTAGTTTTTCCGTGTGGCTGTTACTGTTGGTTGTCCAGTTGAATGATTTTATCGCAATGCGGCGCAAGCCTCTCATCTTCTGAAGCAATCACGATGGTAGCATTTTTTTCCTGCCGGATATAATTGATCATATTCGTTCGGTAGGGTTCCCGCAGGTGTTCAAACGGTTCTTCCAGCAGCATCAACCGGCTGGGGCCGAGGAGTGCGCGCATCAGGAGGATGTTCTTGCGGACATTGCGCGACAATTTATTACCCACCGGCAGCAACTGGCTGTCGTACCCGTTGCGGCTGGTGCGAATGAATTCCTGCAGGCCGCAAAGTTCCGCCAGTTTCGACACCTGTTCCAGTGTTACAGCTTTGTTGCCCATGGTGATGTTGTCCCAGAGTGAACCCTCAAAAATGTCCTGAACGCTCAGCAAGATGCCTGTTTGGGCACGAAGGCTTTCCACATTGTAATTCGATAACGGCACACCATTCAGCAGAATATCGCCTTTATAATTGGAGAAAGCGCCCGTGAGTAAGCGCAGCACGGTGGATTTTCCTGAGCCGGATACGCCTTTCAGTTGAACGATTTGTTGTTTTTGAATATCCAGGCTGATGCCGCGCAATACCTGGTCGCTGTTTTCATAAGAGAAAGACACGTTTTTGAAGCTGATGTCCACACCATCTTTTTCTGGCGCGAGCTTCACCGTGCCGGATTCTTCCAGATCGGCGCCCGCAACGGCGTTCAGTTTTTCAACAGAAACCAGCGCGTCGTAAATGGAGTCCAGGTTGGTTATTACTTTTTCAATGGAGGCGATGATCGCGATAATCACGATATCCGCAGCAATAAACTGTCCCACGTTGATCTGCTGGTTCACCAGCAGGTAGGCGCCGATGATAAGCATGGCTGCTGTAATCACGATTCTGAAAGAAATCAGGCTCCAGAACTGGGTGAGCAGGATGCGGAAATGTCCCGTGCGCGATTCCAGGTATTTACTTGCTACATCATCACTTTTGTTCATGTGCAGCGAAGTGCCCTTGGTATATTTGAATGATTTAATGGAGCGCGCGATCTCCTGCAGCCAGGCCGCCATTTTGTATTTATAGGAACTTGCCTTTAACGCAGTTTTTAGTCCCTGCGGAGAAGTGAACCGGATAATACTGGCCACGGTCACCATCAGGAACAGACCGAAACCGATAAAGATAGGGTGGTAGAAAGCCAGCAGCAACAGTCCGAGTGTTACCTGGATGATGGCGCCCGGCAAATCTATCAGGAGTTTGTCCATAGATTTCTGCAGCGAAACCGTGTCGAAATAGCGGTTGGTTAACTCTGGGAGGTACTCGCCATCCAGTTTCTCAATGTTGAGTTTTGGAATCCGGTCGCTGTATTCCAGGGAATAACGCACGAAGATCTTCTGTTTCACTTTCTCCAGCAATTGCAACTGGCGCACCTGCAACAGGCCGGCGATAAATACGCCGAACACCACCAGCCCGATCAGTACCGCGATACTGGTAGAAAAAGTGCCTGCCATTACAAAATTGATAATGGATTGAATGCCGAGCGGAAGCGAAAGTTGAACCAACCCCGCGAACAGAGCGAATATATACATGGCCACCACGTCTTTCCGGTCAGGAAAAAGGACCTGGTTCAGTTGACGGATAGCGGCCGACATGGAAACCGAATTTTGCTGCATAGGGGTATTTGCTTTTGCGAAAACAAAATTATATTTACTAGCTTAAATAATAGTATTACTATTGTTAATGAAAGGATAAATATATTTAATGAAAGTTATAATATTCTAATTTTGCTCTAATCTCGTTCTTATGGACTTCCAGATTCAGATTAAAATGAACCCTAAGCTGTACCTCCGCGACCCCGAACAATCGGCGTTGGGCAGGAGTATTGTGCAGCATAGTATTCTGATGATTCATAAAATGGGGTTTGAAGATTTTACCTTTAAAAAACTCGCCCAGGAAATCGGAACCACCGAAGCAAGTATATACCGATATTTCGAAAACAAACATCGCCTCCTCACTTATATTATCGCCTGGTTCTGGACCTGGCTCGAATACCAGATCGTTTACCATACCCATAATATGACCTCCGCCCGTGAAAAGGTGCTTACCGTTATCAAGCTGCTCACGTCCCGGTTGAAAGATGAATTCACTTTTGAGCACATCGATAAAACAAGGTTGTATGAAGTGGCCATCACCGAAGGGAGTAAACCCTACCTCACCAAGCATGTGGAAGAGGACAACCGCGACCGTCTCTTCAAACCTTACAAAGATCTTTGCGGCAGGATAGCCGATATTTTTACCGCTTACAACCCTTCGTATAAATATCCCCGTTCGCTGTCCAGCTCACTCCTTGAAATGGCGCATTACCAGTTCTTCTTCAAACACCATCTCCCTTCGCTTACCGATTTTGCGCAGGAACCCGATGATGCGGGCGTGGTGCGTTTTCTGGAACAAATGGT
>CAMLPA010000121.1 GCA_946481605.1 uncultured Flavihumibacter sp.
AGAGACACTACCATTACAGCGCAGAACGCATACAACAACCTTTTCTTCGACAGCCTGCGGCTGGAAAAAGCAATTGCCGGTGATTCATCCCTCTGGCAATTCGATGAAAAACTCCGTCGTTTCTATGCCGGACGCAATTACCAGTTCGCCTGGTTCGATACAGCAGGCATGGCCGAACAGGCTTACAACTTCCGCAACTTGTGGACCGCCAGCGCTTCCGATCTCCAGGATTCCCTCCTGATGAATACGCCCCTTACCGCCACGGTTGATAGCCTGCACCAACCAGGGCTTACCCCACCATCCAACGATTCCGGTATATTCAGAACTGAACTAGCCCTTACCCGACAGTTCTTTCTCTACGCCGAGAAAAACTTCACCGGCAAAGAGAACCTCGATATGGCCGAACTCGAATGGTTCATCCCCCGCAAAAAAATCCAGGCGGTTGAACTGCTCGACTCCCTGATTGCCACCAAAGGAAAGGACATCGCCCGCATCGCGCCGGTAAGCAAACAATATTACCTGCTGGAAGAATACCTTAAAAAGTATTACCAACTGGAAAAAGAAACCGGCTGGCCCGAAATTGTGGCGGAACAGAAAAAGTTCAGTCCCGGAGACAGTTCCTCCACCATCTCCGACATCAAGCACCGCCTCAGTTTTCTGAGCGACTATACCGATCCCGATTCCTCCGGTTATTTCAACGATGCCCTTACCGAAGCGGTTAAAAATTACCAGCACCGACACGGCATTACCGAAGACGGCATCATCGGGCCCCAGTTCCTGCGCAGGTTAAATGCCCCAATTAACGACCGCATCCGGCAGATTCTCATCAATATGGAACGGTTGCGCTGGGCGCCCCGTGAACCCGAAACCGATTACCTTTTGGTGAATATCCCCGAATACCGCCTGCATGTGTACGAAGATGGAAAACTTTCCTTTGATATGGACGTGGTAGTGGGAAAAGCGCAGCATGGTACAGTTATTTTCACCGGCAGTTTGAAGTACATCGTATTCAGTCCGTACTGGAATATTCCACCCGGAATTCTTGCCAACGAGATACTTCCTGCCGTACAACGCAACCCCGGTTATCTCGCCAAACACAATATGGAAGTGGTGAGTGGCAAAACGGTGGTCCCCCCTGGCAGCATCAACTGGGGGAAATACAGCGCCCGTACCTTCCCGTATATGATACGCCAGAAACCCGGTGATAATAACTCACTCGGCAGGGTGAAATTCCTGTTCCCAAATAACTACAATATTTACTTCCACGACACACCGGCTAAAAGTCTTTTCGGTGAAAGCCGCCGTGATTTCAGCCATGGCTGTATCCGGCTCAGCGAGCCCATGAAGTTTGCAGAACACCTGCTCCGCAACGATACCTCCTGGACGTCCGAAAAGATCAGTGAATTCATGAAAGCCGACAAAGAAAAATATGTGACACTTAAAAAGGAAATCCCGGTATTTATCGGCTATTTCACCGCTTGGGTAGATAAAGACGGGAAACTAAATTTCAGGGAAGATGTGTATGGGCACGATAAGAAGTTAGAAGAAAAACTTTTCGGATCATCACCCCAATAATTAAGTAGGAATGACTATAAGAAAAAGAGAAGTGCAATCACTTCTCTTTTTTATTTCTTTTACCGGAGAAAAAAAGTTTTGAGGCCATTCGCAAAGCGGTGAAAACACCTACACGCTGAATAAATCCTTTCGCCAGACCTCCTGCCAGGCCGGTAACAACACCTCCTACCCCACTTTTATTTTTAGAGAACAACATGTTTACCCCACTGCTCAATCCGCCAATCGCAGTATCCGCTACTTTCCCTGCAAGGAAAGCAGGTACTACGGTCTTCGCAATGGAAGCCACGAGCTCGCCAGGTACTTTTTTCGCCCGGGAACGTAGTTCTTTCTCCTGCAACTTCACGCGGAGGCGCACACGCTTTTGTTCCAGCTTGAGGTCATCAAGGTTGTTGATATGTGACAGGTCCGGCCTGGTCGGGGACGTTATGGGTGGAATTTGGTTCATCTTCGTCTGTTTGTTTGTCAAATATGATCCTGACTACCGTGTTGGCCACGAAATTGTGGAGGATTTTTTTCCTCAATACGACAAGTACAATGAGTAAAACGATGTACACGAGCGTAATAATGCCGAAACCATAAAACAGGCTTCCGGTAAGTTCGGCGAAATAGTATCCCGCCATGATACTCAGGAACATGAGGATGAAAAAGCCGATCATACCAATCACGATGCCGCTAACCATCAGCGCCACCAGGTTGGCGGCTTTTTCGGTAGCCTGTAGCTTAAAGAGCAGCATTCTGTCCTTAACATACTTTTCCACCATCTCCTCCGTTTCTTCAAAAAATCCGGGCTTTTTATCACTGGCCATAGGCAATGTTTTAAGTGATTATAGAAGATCAGGCCTGTTCTGCCGAGCCTTCCAGGTCATCAGCGAATTGTTTCCCTTTGTTGATCGTTTCTTTCACTTCATCAGAAAACTTTCCTGCGGCATCTTTCAGGTCAGCAATCAGTTCTTTCCCCTTATCGCTGGTGAGAAAAACACCTAAAGCAGCGCCCGCGGCAGCGCCAAGAATAAATCCTACGAGCAGTTTCGAATTACTTGCCATGTTGGTATGTTTTTTAAAATTGTGAAAGAATCAGTGTAGGTTTGAACCTACCTAAGTTAATCAAATACCATTCCACTACAAAAATAACAAATGGAGACAAGGCTATCCGACCGGAAGATGAACAAGTACCTCTTCCTCACCATCATCCTGCTTTTCGGCGGGTTTCTTTTTTTCAGTCTGATAGAGTTCTTCACAGGCTTCCTTGGCGCCATTATGTTTTACGTGCTCGCTAAACCCAGCATGTGCAGGCTTTTGAAAAAGGGCTGGAACAAATCACTGGCGGCTGTGGTCGTAATCGTGATCTCGTTCTTTATCATTCTATTGCCCATCAGCTTACTGGGCGTGATGCTGTACAATAAAATAAGCGCATTCGTGAGTGATCCTGAGGCGCTGGTAAGCGCGTTGAAAGAATTCGACCAGCGCATTCAATCGCAATACAATTTCAAGTTGCTTTCAGAAAAGAACATCAGCAATATTGAAGGGTTCGCTACCGGGGCCATCCAATCGATACTGAATGAAAGCCTGGGCATCTTCGGCACCATCACCATGATGTACTTCTTTCTTTATTTCATGTTGTACAATGTGAACAGAATGGAAGCGGCCATAGTCTTTTACCTTCCGTTCCAGCGGAGAAAAATCGAATTGTTCGGGCAGGAACTGGTGGCGCAAACCTTCAGCAATGCTGTGGGCGTTCCGCTCATCGCGGTGGCGCAGGGGCTTTGCGGGTATGGCGGGTACCTGATAGCAGGTCTCCCGGAAGCGGGTTTCTGGGGCATCATTACAGGGTTTGCGTCCATCATCCCCATTGTTGGAACTGGATTAGTGTGGGTGCCGGCAGGTATATATCTCTTAGCGGGCGGCTCCATCTGGCAGGGCGTATTTATCATCATCTGGGGCGCGGCGGCACTGGGCAGTCTGGACAATGTGATCCGGTTTGTACTCGCCAAACGTATGGCCGATGTACATCCTGTGGTAACCGTGCTGGGCGTGATCATCGGACTTAAATATTTTAATATCCCCGGATTGATATTCGGCCCGCTGCTGATCTCCTATTTCATCATCCTGCTGAAGATCTATTACGCGGAATACCAGACCGATGTTCCGGTCATAAAAAAGAATAAAATTCGCCCTGTTCGGTTTAACTTGCCCTTTTTAGGAACGAAAAAGCCATAAGCATGGAATTGATCCAGGTATCGGATAAGGCAACTGAAGCATTGTTTCTGAAGGCTTCGGTGGAAGTGAACAGGAATACCCCTCATTACATACGGCCGCTTGATAAAGACATCCGCATGGTGTTTGATCCCGCGCAGAACAAGGCTTTCCGGCAGGGAGAATGCGCGCGGTGGGTATTGAAGGATGCCGAAGGAAAGCTGATTGGCAGAATCGCGGCTTTTGTCAATAAAAAGTACAGGTCGAAAGGCGATAAAGGTCCGGTGGGCGGAATGGGCTTCTTCGACTGCATTCAGAACCAGGATGCCGCAGACATGCTTTTCGATGTGGCAAAACACTGGCTGCTCCAACGTGGTATGACCGCCATGGACGGCCCCATCAACTTCGGGGAACGCGACCGCTGGTGGGGACTGGTAGTGAAAGGTTTCCAGGAACCACTTTACGGCATGAACTTTAACCCGCCCTATTACCAGGATCTGGTGGAAAATTATGGTTTCAAACCTTTCTTTCACCAGGTATGCTTCGGCATGGACGCTAAAAAACCCATGAGCGAAAAACTGCTGAAAAGGCATGCGCGGGTGGCCGCAGATCCCGCTTATTCCGCCAAACACATCCGCAAGGATCAACTGGAAAAGTTCGCGGAAGATTTTACTGAAATATACAACAAGGCCTGGGCAGGACATGGCGGCATGAAAGAACTCCGGAAAGAGCAGGTGATCGTTATGTTCAAAACCATGAAACCCGTTATGGACGAGCGCATCATCTGGTTCGCTTACCACAACGACAAACCGATTGCGCTGTTCGTGAACCTGCCCGACCTGAACCAATGGTTCAAACACCTGAACGGGCAGTTTAACCTGCTCGCGAAGCTGAAGTTCCTTTGGGTGAAAGCCACCAAACCCTGCCGTAAATTAACGGGTATCGTATTCGGTATTATCCCCGAGTACCAGGCAAAAGGGGTGGACGCCTATATCATCGTGGAAACCGCTAAAGTGGTACAGCCGGAAACCCCGTATACGGAATATGAAATGCAGTGGATAGGCGATTTCAACCCGAAAATGATCAACGTTGCGGAGAATCTGCCAGACTCCTTCCGGACCCGGGAACTGATTACCTACCGGTACAATTTCGACCGGACCCAGCCCTTCGAGCGCCACCCGATCCTCTGATCCGGGAATAGAAAATCACCTACCGGAGCCCCGTTTAAACACCGTACCTGTTTGCCTGAAAAGTAAAATCTCTATCTTGCAACCATAATGGAAAAGTTCATCGTTTCGGCCCGGAAGTACAGACCACAGAATTTCAGCACTGTTGTGGGGCAACAGCATATTACCACTACCTTAAAGAACGCGATCCGCAACAAACAACTGGCGCATGCCTTTCTGTTCTGTGGCCCGCGGGGGGTGGGGAAAACCACTTGTGCACGTATCCTGGCCAAGACCATCAACTGTGAACATCCCGGAGAAGATGGGGAAGCCTGCAATACCTGTCACTCCTGCGTGTCCTTCAACGATGGGGCTTCGCTGAATATCCATGAACTGGATGCCGCATCCAACAACTCGGTGGACGATATCCGTACACTGGTGGAACAGGTACGCTTCGCGCCGCAGGCCGGAGAATACAAGGTGTACATCATCGATGAGGTGCACATGCTCAGTTCGTCGGCCTTCAACGCCTTCCTGAAAACCCTGGAAGAACCCCCTCCGTATGCCATTTTCATCCTGGCCACCACGGAAAAGCATAAGATACTGCCCACGATCCTTTCCCGTTGCCAGATATTCGATTTCAAAAGGATCACCACCCAGGATACCGCCGACCACCTCAACGAGATATGTGAGAAGGAAACAGTGAAAGCGGAAATGGCCGCCCTGCAACTGATCGCCCAGAAAAGCGAAGGCTGTATGCGCGATGCCCTGAGCATCATGGACAAGATCGTGAGTTTCACCAACGGGGAACTCAGTTATACGAATACCCTGGAGCACCTCAATATCCTGGATGCGGATTATTATTTCCGGCTCATGGACGCCATGTTGAAACAGGACGTATCCTCCGCACTCCTGATGTTCGACGAGATCAACCGGAAAGGTTTTGAAGGCGATACCGTGTTGAACGGGCTGGCCGAATTCATCCGGAACCTGCTGGTGTGCAAAGACCCGAAAGTGGCGTCCCTGCTGGATGTGGTGGAAAGTTTCAAAGACCGTTATGTAACCATGGCGGGGGCAGTTAGCGCATCCCTGCTGGTGAGCGCGCTCAACCTGCTCTCCGATGCGGAAATACAATACCGTGGCGCCAGGAACAAACGCCTGCACATAGAACTTACCCTCATCAAACTCTGTTACCTCCAGCAGGCGATAGAAATTTCCGATGGCGGTTCCGGCCTGGATAAAAAAAAAATAACTGACCGGCCGCTGGCTTTCAGGACTGTTTCGCTGGCACCCGCTCCGGAGAAAAAACCGGCTTCTGGCGCAAAGCTGATTGTGGAAACGAGTTCAGTTGCACCCAAACCTGTTACAGGAACAGCAATTCCACCAGTCACCGCACCACCAGCACCGGCACAACCAACGGCTTTCCAAACGGCCTCAAAACCGGCACAGGCAGCAACAACAACTGTTTCCGCCCAACCTACCGCAGCGCCGCCCCCTCCCCCCAATGGCGGAGGACTGAAACTAGGTTCACTGAGTAAACTCCGGCAGGAAATCGCGGCACGAAACAGTGGTCCTTCCGAGAAAAAAGAGCGCATCGCCCTCACGCAAGAACTGCTGAAAGAGCACTGGCAGGGCTTTGCCGATAAATTGAGGGAAGCGAAAAACCCGGCCGTACAAAGTTTCGAATTATCCGAACTGCGTATACTGGACGACGAAAACTTCGAAGTAGTAACCGGCGACAATATTATGGCCCGCTTTATCGACGCTGAAAAGCGGGAACTCGCGGAATACCTGCAGGAAAAGTTCTGCAACAACAGACTGCTGTTCACCGTGGTGATCGAACAAAGAGCTGATCTCGGTCTCAAATTCGAACGGCCACTCACGCCACGCGAAGTATTTATGCAGATGGCCGAACAATACCCGCTGATCAACGACCTGCGGATAAAACTCCGGCTGGAAGTGGATTGATTTCCGGTGAAAACACCGCTTACAGAAATGTAAAAACACCGTTTAACAATCAGGTAAAAACCATTTTCATTTTCTTAACAAAAGCTTTCCCTACATTCGTTCCGGAATTGCTTTCCGACCATCAGCCTTTACTGGTGCTAAGATCCTATCAGTGTATGATCTGTGCTTCCGGTAAAGGCTGAGCCAATTATGGGAACCGCTGCACCATAATTCGCCTTTTTCCTGTAATTTCGGCCTTCCATTAAGCAAATGGGCACCGGGAACCCGGGAAACACACGCAATCGAACAACTAAAAACGATTATCTTTTTATGGCTGAAGTGATACTCATGCCCCGCCTGAGCGATACCATGACCGAAGGTGTGATAGCCGCCTGGCACAAAAAAGTGGGTGATACCGTTAAGAAAGGAGATTTACTGGCTGAAGTTGAAACCGATAAGGCCACCATGGAACTGGAAAGCTACCAGGACGGTACGCTCCTGTACGTGGGTGCCCAGAATGGAGAAAAAGTGGACGTGAACGCATTGCTGGCCATCCTCGGAAAACCAGGAGAAAATGTGGATGATCTCGTGAAGCAAAACGGTGGACAAGCCGCTCCTGCAGCCGAAAATAAAACCGAAGCACCAAAAGAAGAAGCGCCAAAAGCTGACGCGCCCAAAGAAGCACCTAAGGCTGAAAAACCTGCTGCTTCCGGTATGGACCTGTCCACTGTGGAAGAAGCCATCCTGATGCCCCGCCTCAGCGATACCATGACCGAAGGCGTAATCGCAGCATGGCATAAAAAAGTAGGCGACTCCGTTAAAAAAGGTGAATTACTCGCTGAAGTGGAAACCGATAAAGCCACCATGGAACTGGAGAGCTACAAAGATGGCACCCTCCTGTACATCGGCGCTGAAAAAGGCGACAAAGTTCCCGTTAACGCCCTGCTCTGCATCATCGGAAGCGATAAAACAAATGTTGACGCCATTGTAGCCGCCGCAAAAGGTGGTGGCATTGAAGCAAAAGGAGAAGGTGACGTAAAAGGCGCCGCAGGCACACCCGCTTCTTCCGTGGAAAGTAAAAAAGAAGAAGCCAATAAGGAAAGTGATACCACTTCTGAAAATGTTTCCAGTGATGGAAGGATTAAAGCATCCCCCCTCGCCAAAAAGATCGCCGCTGAAAAAGGCATCGATATCACCAAAGTAACAGGAACAGGAGACAACGGCCGCATTGTTAAATCCGACGTTGACAACTATGTTCCCGCCGCTGAAAAAAGCGCTTCCGCTCCGGCTGCAAAAACAACCGCCGCTCCCGCAGTATATGGCCAGGAAAGCTTCGATGAGAAGCCTGTTTCGCAAATGCGCAAAGTAATTGCCAAGCGCCTCAGCGAAAGCCTGTTCACCGCACCGCATTTCTACGTAACAATGTCTATTGATATGGACAAAGCCGTGGAAAGTCGGGCCAAAATGAACGAAACCGCTCCCGTAAAAATATCTTTCAACGATATGGTGCTGAAAGCCGTTGCGCTTTCACTGAAGCAACACCCTGCTGTGAACAGCAGTTGGCTGGGTGACAAGATCCGCACCAACCACCACGTAAACATCGGCGTTGCTGTTGCAGTGGACGAAGGCCTGCTGGTGCCCGTGGTTCGTTTCGCCGATACCAAATCCCTCAGCCAGATCGGTGCTGAAGTGAAGGATTACGCCAAACGCGCCAAAGACAAGAAGTTGCAACCTGCCGATTGGGAAGGTTCCACCTTCACGATCTCTAACCTTGGCATGTTCGGTGTGGACGAATTCACCGCCA
>CAMLPA010000122.1 GCA_946481605.1 uncultured Flavihumibacter sp.
GTCGATTTATTGGCGTTGAAATCGTAGGAAGTTTGTTTGCCCTTCAGCAATTCGCTATCGTAAACAAATTGGGTCCCGTGTTTCTGGGTGATCTTTTTAAGAGCCTCCGCAAGGGAGAGTGGTTTGGTTTGCGCTATGATCTGGGAGATACACAGGCTCATGCAAACAAATACCACGAGCACTTTTCTCAAATGATAAGCAATCATGTTTGGCAATTTTTGTTAGAATGAACAATGGGTGGACCACTACATCCCCGCTTCGGCCGAAAGCCGGGACGCAATATGTTTACAACCGTTCAGCATCAGGTATGGTACGTTACCTGGGTCGGAGAATGATGGTGCTGTCTTTCCTGATCACTTCCGTATGAAGAACGGTTGAGAGTATGAATAAAACATCGTTCAGGTTATCGTAGAGGATGGGACCTTCAATTTTTTTGGAGGCCATTTCCTCTTTTTCCAGTGCAATTTTGTAGCCGAAATTATCTTCCAGGTACAAAGCTATTTCTGCTACGGTAGGGTTACGCAATATCAGTTTGTTCTTTTTCCAGGCAGTATAATGGACCGCATTGGTGGTGTCTATTTCCTTAATGCCTTTTTGGGGGTCGTACACCACCATTTGTCCCGGTACCATCCTGATGCCCCTGTGCGCCTTGTTCAAGAAGGAGAGTGCTATTTTTCCTTCTTCCAGCACCACTTCTGTGACGCCTCTCCTTTCGCGGATATCGAACCGGGTTCCCAGCACTTCCACGGTAAGCGCCCCGGTATGTACTAAGAATTTTTGTCCTGGAGTAATACTTTCACTGGTCTTCTTCACATCAAAATAGCCTTCACCTTTCAACCATACTTCCCTCGGTTGTCCAACGCTCCATTCTTTTCCGTAACTAACGGAAGAGTTCGCGTTCAGCACCACTGTGGAGCCATCGGGCAGTGTTACCTGCTTTTTCATACCCAAGCCCGTGATTTCGTTTGCTTTTTCTCTTCCCCCGAAACCGCCTTCAAAGAGAAGTGTAACCGCCACTATGCCAATCACTGCTGCAGCAGCGGCCCAACGCATAATGTTGATGCGCCGTTTACGTTTCAGTTCTTCATCCGCTGCGGCTGCTAACTGCTGCAGGTGTCTGTGGTAAGCCGATTCCACCCGTTCTGGTTCGGGAAACTTTTCGCGGAACGCAAGGTGCTGCAGAAAATCACGCGCAGTTTCTACTTCAGTTTTTTTATGTGGAAAAACCTCCATGAACTCCTGCCAGAAAAGATGCTGCTGCTCGTCTGCATCTAAAACCCAATCCTGAAAGAAAGGGTCGCAGATCAGGTCTCCGCTGCCAAAGTGTTCATAGTGCTTGTGTGCCGGCTTTTCCATATCTGTATATTATGTAGTATAAAAGGTTGAAGTTTTTACCCCATGGATTCAAAAAATATTTTTCTTTTACCTGGCTCTCCGGCGCAAGTGCTTATTATGCCTCCGCGACGCATTTCATACAACCTGTATTGTGCATGCTGTGAAGGGTTGAATACATTGTTACAAACTACCGCTATCAGCTTATTTCGGAAGAACGGGAAATTGAAAAAGCGCAAAGAACAATGCCGGAGTAAGGCATTCCTTTAAATGCGCGAGGCTGCGCGCCATTAATTTATAAGAGGCTTTCACCGAAATGTTCATGATCTCCGCAATGGTTTCATAAGAAAGTCCTTCATAAAACCGCAGAAAAAGGGCTTCCCGCTGACGGGGCGTGAGCTGCTCCAGGGCAGCCCGGAGCTGCGCTGAACGAACGGCATCTTCTTCTTTCGCATAAAAGATATTGGCGGAAGCGAAATCGGGCTCTTCCACGCCTTCCATGGCCACGATTTTTTTTGCTTTGGATAGTTTATTAAATAAGGAATACCGGAACGCCGTAAAAAGATAGCTGTTCAGGGAAGATGGCTCCTTCAGGATGTTCCTTCTTTTCCAGTAATCGAGGAATACGTCCTGGATGCTGTCTTCTATCAAGACACTATCCGTCGTGAACTTGTGTCCATAGTTGAACAGTTTGGAAAAGTAGTGCGCATACAGGATGCTGTAGTCGTCCTTATCGGAAAAAGCTATGGACAATGGCTTATTCTCCGGCATCGCAGGTGAACATTTCTTTCATCATGTTTGGCAGCAGTTATGGGTGCAAAGTACAAAAAAGATGATAAGTGTATGCCCGACAATTATGTTGGTGTTTTTCACGAAAGGGCCGCAAAGGTGCACCGCTTCGTACCTCGCGGACACAAGGAGATGCTGTTTATTGTGGAGGTTCCTTTTTTGGGGTGGATGCGGGAAGCGCTTTTGCACTTGGGGAAAGCCGTAGCCTTAAGAGCTTTTCCCCGCAAAGGCCGGTGGCGCATAGTTTTGAAAGGTTGAGGGCAGGTAGGTTGTTACCGGGTGAGTGTTCGGGCTTGCGTGGCAGAAAATGCTTTCCTGATAAGCCACGCAAGCGTGAAAGAAGGAATAATGTCGGTACCCGGAAGAAATTCTTCGACAAAATTGAACCCTGCGCCCAACAGGCCTTTCCATCCGCCAAACATGCTCCAGAAAATAATAGACGAGACAGGCGCCCAGATCACATCGGCAAACTCACCGAGGAAAGGGATGGCATAAGTACCCATGCCGATGATATCCAGCAGTACACAGAATACCAGGGAAGGCGTGAATTTTTTGTTTGTCATGATGGTAAGACTGTAAATTGACCGCCTTGGTTGTACGCCAAAATCGTACATTTGATTTTTGCAATATGGCCGCACCTACAAATGTATTGGATTTTTACCGGGAAATGTTCGGCGCGAACTGTGCCGACATGAGTTGCCTTTTCGATGACAAGAGCAAGCAGGACATCGGGCACTTTAATATTTTCAGTATAGGAAGTATGTACGAAGGTTGTAAAGCGAAGCCCGTCATGCCTTACAACAGGCGCACCTACTATAAAATAAGCCTGATCCACGGGAGGAACCGCGTGGAATACGCCAACAAAGTGTTAGATATAGAAGAATACGCCATATTGTTTGCCACACCGCGTATCCCTTACCGCTATACCCCGCAGGACAACAACCAGTTGGGATATTTCTGTGTTTTTACGGAAGACTTTATGTCAAAGACGCAAACAGGCGTTTCCCTTACCGGATTGCCCATTTTCTCCCCGCAAAGCGATTTTATCTTCCAACTGAACCAGGAGCAGTTCACCGAACTGGCGCGTATTTTCAGGAAAATGCAGGGGGAAATGAATGGCGATTACGCCTTCAAATATGACCTCATCCGGAATTATATCCTGGAACTCATACATGAGGGGCAGAAACTGAAGCCCGTTACGCCCACCCACCACACACCCAATGCGGCCCAGCGCATCTCCACGTTGTTTGTTGAACTCCTTGAAAGGCAGTTTCCCATCGAAAATACATCGCAGGTGGTACAACTGAAATCGGCCAAAGATTTTGCCGACACACTCGGGGTACACGCCAATCACCTGAACAAAGTGCTGAAAGAAACAGCCGGGAGAACCACCTCAGAAATCATCGCCGCCCGCCTGAACCAGGAGGCCAAAATCCTTTTGAAACAAACCAACTGGAACGTTTCAGAAATCGCCTATAGCCTCGGATTCAATGAACTGGCCCATTTCTCCCATTTCTTCAAAAAATTGAACCGGACCTCTCCCTTACAATTCAGGTGATTATTTGAAATTTGCAAAAAATCCTCTTTTTGGCGCAAGGCCGGTGGTGCCAATTGTCTTCAACTTTGTAAGACAAAATCACCACAAAATGGCAAATACAAACAAAACAGTACTGGTAACCGGCGGCAGCCGCGGACTGGGCAAAGACATGGCGCTCGCACTGGCAGGAAAAGGCTTCAACGTAGCGCTCACCTATCACAGCAAAAAAGATGAGGCGCAAAAAGTAGTGGCGGAAATTGAAGCAACGGGCGGAAAAGCGCTGGCGCTGCAACTGGACGTTTCCAAAACCGAAAGTTTCGATGGATTCGTTCAACAACTGACCACAGCACTGCAAAGCGGTTTCGCCACCAGTAAACTGGACGCTTTGGTAAATAATGCCGGCGTAGGTGTTCATGCAGGATTCGAGACTACTTCAGCAGCAGATTTCGACAGTATGGTGAACATCCACCTCAAAGCGCCTTTCTTCCTTACACAAAAACTTATCCCGCATTTGAACAGCGGCAGCAGTATCGTAAATGTATCTTCCGGCCTTACCAGGTTCAGCTTCCCGGGATACGCGGCGTATGCCACGATGAAAGGAGGCGTTGAAACGTTGACCAAGTACATGGCGAAAGAACTTGGGGAAAAGAAAATCCGCGTGAATGTGCTTGCTCCGGGCGCGATAGAAACAGATTTTGGTGGCGGCGCCGTGCGCGACAATGAAGGGCTGAACCAACAGATTGCTTCCCTTACCGCACTGGGTAGAGTAGGTTTGCCCGATGACATCGGCAGTGTGGTAGCCTTTCTTTGCAGCGACGAATCCAAATGGGTGAACGCACAACGCCTTGAGGTGGCAGGCGGAATATTTATTTAAGTTGAAACAAAAAAAGGGGCGCATCTTTCTATACGCCCCTACCCATTGGGTTAAACACTCGGAATAAGTAGCTTAAATCTTATTGTATTTCTCCACCAGTTCATTTTCTCCGGCAGGATTAACTTTTACAGTGTACCAATGCTTCGCATCCTGCATTTTCACGAAGTACGCAGTGGATTCGCCCACAGTAACTTCAGTAACGCCAAATACTTCTTTTCCTTTGTAGTTTCTTGCCAATCCCTTACGGAGGTTAGTGGGAAGGCCATCTTCTTTGTAGTAACGGATGGAATGTTTGAATTCACCTTCAGCCGTGAAGCTGGCTACCACCTTCACTTCCCTGTTGTAGAACGTGGCGGTGAAGTTGCCCTTGTCTTCGCTCCATTGCACATTGTGCACAGCGCCAAACAATTCTTTGAAACTTGTTTTTACTTCGTCTGTAATGGGAAGATCAGCGGCTTTGGCTGTGGCGAAGGAGATCACTACGGCGAGTGACAGGATGAGCTTTTTCATGATAATTTGTTTTTTGTTTTAAATGGCTTTGTAATACGATGTAAAAGTAGCGTTCCGTTGTTCCGGTATTTTTGTAATTGGGAGGAACGGAAAGAAAATGATTTATTGCTTGTATTAAACCCGGCAATTTGAACTTAATCTATGCCGTTCATCACAACGAAACCCTTACAGATCGTGCATTTACACCGCCTGTGGATTGTTACACGTTCCAGGGTTAAGTGATCGTTAAAATAGAGATATGCACTCACTAGATAATTTTATCAGCCCGGCGGAAATCTCCATATTTGTAAAACATTAAAACGACCGCCATGCAACAGGCTACAAAGTTCATTCATGCGGGTGTGGAACCCGATCCATCCACCGGAGCAATCATGACGCCCATCTTCCAGACTTCTACCTATGTACAGGAAGCCCCGGGCAAACACAAAGGATATGAATATGCGAGAACGCAGAATCCAACACGCGATCAGTTACAGAAAGCATTGGCGGCCGCAGAAAACGGGGCTTACGGCATTTCCTTCGGAAGCGGACTCGCAGCGATAGATACACTCTTGAAGTTGTTTAACCCTGGAGACGAAATTATCTGTACCAACGATCTCTATGGCGGCACCTACCGTCTTATGACCAAAGTTTGGGAAAGGTATGGCCTGAAATTCCACTTCATAGACCTTACCGAACCCTCTAATATCGAACCTTTCCTCAACGAAAGGACCCGCATGATATGGCTCGAAACACCTACCAATCCGCTGCTGCGTATTCTTGATATCAAAGAAATCTGCCATATCGGAAAGGAAAGAAACGTATTGATTGCGGTAGACAATACTTTTGCCTCTCCCTATCTCCAGAACCCGCTTGACCTGGGTGCTGATATCGTGATGCACAGCGCAACGAAATACCTGGGAGGCCATAGCGATGTGGTACACGGATGCCTGATCGTGAACAAAGAAGAACTCGCACAACAATTGTATTTCCTGCAGAACAGTTGCGGTGCGGTGCCCGGTCCGCAAGATTGTTTCCTGATCCTGCGCGGTTTAAAAACATTGCATGTAAGAATGCAGCGGCATTGCGAGAACGGCGCCGTAATTGCCAGATACCTGCGGGAGCATCCGAAAGTGGCAACGGTGCACTGGTGCGGTTTTGAGGACCACCCCAATTACGCCGTGGCCAAAGCGCAGATGCGCGGCTTCGGGGGCATGATGAGTTTCACGTTAAAGAATGACAGTCTTGAAGCCGCGAATGTGGTACTCTCGTCCACAAAACTTTTTTCCCTGGCGGAAAGCCTCGGTGGTGTGGAGTCGCTGATCGGGCATCCCGCTTCCATGACGCACGCTTCCATTCCTAGGGAGGAACGGCTCCGCAACGGGTTGGCCGATTCCCTCATAAGATTAAGTGTGGGCATCGAAGACGCGAACGACCTGGTACAGGACCTGGAAAAGGCCCTGGTGTAATCACGGTACCCGGTGGCGCCGCTATAGCGGTGCCACCGGGTACCGTGATTTAACGGTGAGGCTACTCTGCTTTGGGGAAATCAGCGCCAATACTTACGGCCTCCCATGCATCATAATCTTTTTTCAGTTCATCCAACTTGCGGCGGGCACCTTTTACGGCAGCGGCTCCGAGCAACAAACGCAGTGGAGGGTGTTCCGCTTCGGTGACCTGTATCATGGCTTTCGCGGCCCTTACCGGATCGCCGGGCTGGTTGCCGCTGTAGCCGCGGATATTGCTTCGGTTAGCCCCGGCCGTTGAGGCGTAGTCTTCAATGGTGTTCACGGCCTCGTTGGCGGAACGTCCGGCCCAATCGGTACGGAAACCGCTGGGGCAGATGATGGTTACCTTAATGCCGAGTGGCGCCACTTCCTTCGATAAAGATTCCGACATACCATCCACCGCAAATTTGGTGGCATGGTAAAAGCTGAGTGCCGGGTAAGCGGTTAGTCCGCCAATAGAGGAGATATTCAGTATATGACCGCCGCGTTGCGCCCGCATCACCGGGAGTACGGCTTTCGTCATGTTTGCAAGGCCAAATACATTTATTTCGAACATCTTCCTCACCTCCGCTTCATCGCTTTCTTCCAATGCGCCAAAGTAACCGATACCCGCGTTGTTCACCAGCACATCTATCCTTCCCCAGGTATCCATTACCGTTTGAACGGCGGCATCAATTTCTTCCTGTTTGGTAACATCCAGTTGAATGGTGAGCGCCCTGTCTTCTTTGCCATAAACAATATCCGCTACCTGCGTTGTGTTGCGCGCGGTAACCACTACCCTGTACCCCTGTTCCAGTAATTCGGTGGCCAGCGCCCGGCCAAAGCCTGTGGAGCAGCCCGTAACGAACCATATTTTGCTCATAACATCAATTTTTGTGGAATGAATAACAGTGCAAAAGAAGGGAAAGTTCAGCAGAAATACCCGCCACACGGTATTGAAGCGGGGCTCCGGCGCAAATACCTTTACCCTGTTCAAACCCAACAAAAAAATGAAAAAGAATCTTGTACTCCCCCTTTTCCTGGCCATGGCAATGAGCGCTGCGGCGCAACCCGACCCCGATGCCCTTAAAGTACAGGGCGGTGGTTCGATGGGAAAAAAGACCATCGTGCCCAAACTCGATAAACTGGCCGTTGCACAAAGCACCATCATCTTTAAAACGGCCACCACCCGCGACATGCTCAAGAACGAAAAAGGCGCCTTCGGCGGAAGAAAATCACTGGGTGGAAGTGTGACCGGAAGAGTAACCGCATACCTCGAAACCACCGACGGTGATCTTACTAAAGAAGATTTCCAGGGACTGGCCGATCATTTCTACACCTACCTGAACCAGCAATTGGAAGCGGCAGGCATCGCCACCGTAGACTGGGGCACTGTTACCAAAGCAGATTTCTACACTGCCGAAAATGAATCGGGAGACGAAAAAAAAGTAAAGGAAGAAACCCAGCGCAAGGGCCAGGTTTATGAGGTGGTAAATGCCAACAACGGCAATACCCTGATTTCTTATGACCCCACCAAAACCATGAACATCGGCTTCGCGTTCGGCAAAATGAAAAGGGCCGGTAAATTCAGCGACGACCTTGATGCCCCGGTAGCGTACATGCACACCGTGGTGGATTTCGCCGATATCATGATGGATGGCGATGCTAAAACCGGCACCGCCGTTAGTTATGAAGCGGGCGGCATCACTAAAATCACCAAAACAAAAGCATTCAATTTTAATTCATCGGTAGGCGCAAACCTTAAAGTGGCCGGTGGCGCTACCTGGGACGGAAAGCCCGTGGGCGGCAGGATCATGTTCTACAACCAGAAAATGGCCACAGATATGATCCAGTTTGAAAAAGACATCTCCTCCGGCATGAAGTTCGCGAACGAGGTAACCCAGGATCCGAACAGAAAGGTCCTCAACAAAAAAGAGAACATCTTCGCCAAAGATTTCAACGCCGTTCCTGTAGTCATCTCCACCACGAAGGCACAGTACATTGCCGCCGCGAAAAAGGCCCTGGAAAATTATGCCGTTTCCCTGGCCACAAAACTGAAAGAAAAATGATGGGAAGGGAATAAAAAAGAAAAGCCGCCTGAAAAGGCGGCTTTATCTTTATAAGAGGTCTATCTCTTAAAGCTTCAATTAGTAAC
>CAMLPA010000123.1 GCA_946481605.1 uncultured Flavihumibacter sp.
GCATCCCTGTAACCCAGCGGCAGCAATGTAACCGACCGCAATCCTTTTTCTTTCAAGCCCAGCAACGCATCCAACTCCGGCCCGTTGAAACCTTCCATGGGTGTCGCGTCAACGCCTTGTTCGGCAGCGGCCACGATGGCGGTTCCGAATGCGATGTAAGCCTGGCGCGCGTTCCATTGAAAACTTTGTTCAGGGTCTTTGCCGGAGGTAGCGCCTGTGATCATCGACTTAAATCCATCCAATGCTTCTAAAGCAAGCCCTCTTTCTGCTGCAATCTGTCCGATATAAGCATCCACCTGGGAATCGGCTATTGTTTCCCATGCGGCAAATACTAGCAGGTGAGAGGATTCCACAATCTGCGGCTGGTTGTAAGCGATGGGCTGAATTTTCTTTTTTAACTCGGGATCTGTGATCACCAGGATCGTATAAGGCTGAAGCCCAAGTGAGGACGGGCTCAATCTTGTTGCTTCCAGAATAGCATTTACTTTTTCTTCAGGAACAGCCTGGCCGTTCATTCTTTTGGTAGCGTAGCGCCATTGCAGTGCATTCAGAATACTCATGATTTGTAGTGTTAATATTTATTTTTAATGTATAATTTCTAACGGTGTTAATTTTAAGGGCCAAAAAAAAGTGCCTGCAAGGTTATCCTCCCAGTCCCTTTATAAAAACAGAGATCATGTCTTTTAATACCAGTTTATTCATTTCCTTTTCGGAAGCATCATTGCTCATCAGGTTAATGGAAACCAGGCCGTGCAACATCGACCAGTAGGAGTGCAGTTTCAGGAACGTATTTTCCTTCTTGCCATGCTGCTCCAGGATGGTGGTAAGGGGCTTGTAAAGCACATCGGTAAAACGTTTCACTTCTTCTACTTCCCGCACTGTTTCACAGGAAGGCATGCCCAGACCGAACATGAGTTGGTAATGCTCTTTGTGCTCAAAAGCGAAGTTCCAGTAAGCATGACCAATGGCCTCCAGCTGCGCCGATGGGTATTGCATTTCATCTGCGGCTTTCCCCACGTATTCCGCCAGCATACCGAATCCTTCTTTCACAAATTCTTTCAGCAGGGCATCTTTGTTCTCGAAATGTTCATACACCACAGGGGCACTGTACTCAATGGCATCGGCAATCTTCCGGATGGATATGGCCGCACAGCCTTCCTCCTTCATCAGCCGGCGTGCCTCCACCAGTATGTGCTGGCGGAGTTCCTGCTTTTGCCTGAGTTTACGTTCTGAAATGCCCATTGTGTTTTTTTCTAACAGTGTTAGGCAAATGTAGGACTTTTTTCAGAACGCCAAACTGTTTAACGTTTTTTTTATTATATGAGTTTTATTTCCTGCCGCCCGGAGGACAGTGTTTTTTAAGGTATTCCGTGTACAGAGTGCGCAGGTGTTCGTTGGTGCCTTCTCCCTCGCTGATGCTGTGTGAGCGGTTGGGATAACTCATGAGGCTGAATTGTTTGTTGTGTTTGACGAGTTCATTGATCAGCAGTTCCGCATTCTGGTAATGCACGTTATCGTCCCCGGTACCGTGAATGTACAGCAGGTTGCCTTTCAGGTTTTTAGCATAAGTAACCGGCGATCCTTCCAGGAAATCGGCGCGGTTTTCCTGTGGCAGTCCCATGTATCTTTCCTGGTAAATGTTGTCGTAAGTCAGTTGATTGGCCACTGCTGCGATGGCAATACCGGTGGAATAGATTTCAGGGTAACGAAACAACAGGTTCAGGGTCATGGAGCCGCCGCCGCTCCAGCCCCATACCGCTATGCGCGTGGGGTCAACGAAGGACCATTTCATGATTTGTTTTGCAGCCATGGCCTGGTCGCGCGTATTGATAACGCCTACTTTCCGGTAAATGCTTTTCCGCCATTCGCGCCCTTTGGGCGCCGGGGTGCCACGGTTATCCAGTGATATATAAATGTACCCGTCAGCGCTCATGTTGCCTTTGTACAAACGGTTGGAACCCGCGCCAAGTTGATCGTTTACCGTAGTTGCGGCGGGTTCGCCATATACATGAAACACGACCGGGTATTTTAATGTGGAATCGAAATTGTCCGGCAGCACCATCCAGCCATCAAGCGTGACGCCGTCTTCAGTGGTGACCTGGAAAAATTTTGTAGGACTGGTTTTGGAACGGGCTGCGGCGAAAGCTTCTTCCTGGTTTTTACCGGAAAGCGTCTGGTGCGAAGGCAATGAAATCCATTCCGGTGGTATCATGCCCTGATGGCTGGAGAAGCGGTGGAAGGCGAATGCGCCGTTCGGTGCAATATCATAGCTGTTTGTGCCCGTTAGTTGAGCTGGCGTAAGTCTTTTCGCGTTTCCTTTTCCATCAAGCGCGCAAACGTACAAGTATTTCTGTGTCGCGTTCTCAGGCGATGCGGTAAAATAGAGCCTGTTGTTTTTTTCATCGATGCGGATAATGTTATCCAGATCGTAAGCGCCTTTCGTGAGCAGTAATTCTTTTTTCCCGTCAAGGCTCATTCTCCAGGCGTGGCGCCAGCCATCTTTCTCACTTACCCAAACAAATTCTTTTCCATTGTTCAGCCAGTCCCATCCGGCGATGTTGCCGCCCCAGGTGGATTTCACATCTACCCAGGCATTATCGGTTTCTTTATGAATAATTCTGGTGGTGCCGTTCCCTGCATCAGCGGTGTACAAAATACTTTCCTGTTGCTTCCGGTTCAGTTGCTGAAGGATGAGTTGTTGGGTGCCGGGAATCCACTCCATGCGGGGCAGGTAATGTTCACGGGGATGGCCTGGCAACTGAATCCATGTAATGTTTCCGTTTGCAACGGAAACCACGCCGGCTTTAACGGCTGAAGGTGATTCTCCGGTTTTCGGGTATTCAACAGGGATGGTATAGGAGTAGATGGAATCTGTATTGTTGATCATCAGGAAATCGCGGGTGCCTTCGGCATCGGAGTGCCAGAAGGCGATGGTTGTACCATCGGGGCTCCACCGGAAGCCATCCCTGCAACCGAATTCTTCTTCATACACCCAATCGAAGGTGCCGTAGATGTTCCTTCTGTTGCCGTCCTTTGTAAGGGGGGTGATTTTTCCGGATGCAATGTCTTCCACGTAAATATTATAGTTGCTTACATAAGCTACTTTTTTCCCGTCAGGAGAGAACTTCGCGAACATCAGGGAAGCAGCGGGTAAACCGGTGCCTAGTTTTCTGAGGGCTTTGGTGCGGGTATCCAGCAGCCAGTAATCGCCACGGGTATTGTACCGCCAAACGCGGCGTGTGTTGGTGAACAGGAGCATTTGTGTTTCGCTGCTGTCCCAGGAGAAGTTCGCTATTTGCATAGGGCCGGGGGAATCTTCTGGTTTATACCATTCGGCCGGGACCACGAGTTCTTTTTTGTTTTCAGGCAATTTGGTGCGTTGAAAGCCTGCGAATTCAAGCGACCAGAAGCCGCTGCCATCTTTTGTCCAAACACGTTCTGAAGGTTGGGCCATCAGGCTAATGGAGAGAAGCACGGCAGAAAGAATACAATAAAAACGTTTGCGCATATTCGTTAAAGTGATGTTGTTCATGAAATGAATCGTATTCGTTTTATGGCTGTTGATTACCGGTCCAGCTTTGAACGATCTTTTGCTGTAATGGATTTGTATGGGCGACAGGTTGAATCACTATGGATCCGGTGCTGTTTTCCGGTAGAATTACCTGTAACCCGGCGTAACCGAAATATTTGTTGTAATTCAGTGGCGCTGTGGTGTAAATATACTGGAAGAATTCTTCCAGCGAAACGCCTGCGATCCGCTCCGCTTCTTTTCTGAACTCGGCTTCGGTGAAGCCGCGGTTTTGTTTCTTATAATAATTGGTGTAAAGGGCGCGCATCAGGTGATCCAGTGTGCGTTCGTTTTTTGTTTCATGCCTGATTTTAAGGTCGAGCATGGCGGCCAGGATAGGTCCTTTTTCATAGTACGAAATGGTGCTGTCCGGGTTTCCGCCGAAAGGCCCGTCGGTCCAGGTGTGGGCGCTCGCTTCCGCCACAGACTGCCATTTTTTTCCGGGTCTTTTTTCATAAGACTGAATACTGCGGGCCAGTTGATCGCGCAGGTGCTGGTCATTCACCAACCCGGCACGCCGCAGGATATGGTGTTCATAGTAAACCGTGATGCCCTCGGCGATCCAGAGCATATTGGTTTTGCTGCCATCTCTGTAATTGAAAGGGCCGAGTTCTATGGGGCGTATTCTTTTTGCATTGTAATGATGGAAGTGTTCATGGGCCAGGAAGGAATACATCCTGGTCCTGTTTTCAGGATTTTCAAGTCCTTTTCCGGAAAACGAAATGGCGGTGGAATTCAGGTGTTCGATCCCGCCGCCACCCGGACCAATGGCCAGAAATGTGTAATGCGGGTATGGAATTTCTCCAATGATGTCTGAAGCTGCTTCCACGATTTTTTTCAGATCGTCCATGAAGGTGTGTTGGTCGAAGCTGCCTGCCTGGTGTGCGATAAAGTAATGCGGAATACCTTTTACCTGGAAGGAGGGTAATTCTTCGAGTGCGCTGCCCATCAGTATCGGGCTGTCGTACAGCACGTCAAAATCCGGCGCTTTATAGGTGAAGGGGGCGCCCGCAATAGTGTCGAGTCCGGTAGCAATACGTTTGAAGGCCGCAAAGGGATGTATGCTTACTTCCACGTTTCGGCCCAACTGGTTTTCGGGATGAAGGAACAGCCCTGCGGGAACGATGAATGCTTTGGTGGAATCGAGGTAGTTAGCGGCCACGAAATTCCTGGTACCGCTAACCTGGTAAGAAACCCTGAAAGGCTGTTTTTTCTTTGCATAAATGGCCCAGGCATCCGGCGCGCGCTTTTCCCAGCGTAGCGTATCTCCGTTAGCGTTGGTTGCTTTAAATCCTGTCACCTGTGCTGCATAATGCATCATCTGGTAGTAACCTGGCGTCCATTGTGGCATTCGGAAGATGACAACCTCTTCTTTATCGGCAGTGTATGAGAATGAAACGCTGAATTGTTTAGTCGCCGGCGCCTCACAGGAAATCAGGAAACGAATAGGTTCCGTTCCTGGTTGCGCCACAGTTTGCAGGAAGGCTGCCAGACAAATTATCTGCAGCCATATTCTGATTTTCATGCTGAAAAGTAGGATGTGAAGGTGTTTTTAGCTTCACCAATATTCACCTGTTGTTTACGATTATTCCCTTCTCAGTACTTCCAGCGGTGGTTTCCGCACCACGTCTCTGCTGTTCAGCCATCCAATGAGTGCTGTTAAACCCGATATGCTGAAGAATATGATCAGTACCGGGAAGATGGAAGGGGAGAACGGCGCATCAAACATATAAACCGCGAGGGCCCAACTGGCTGCTGTTGCCAATCCCAGTCCGGTGGCCGCTGCGAGCGCGCCGAGGAAAAAGTATTCGAGTGCGGTGATCTGTCCGATCTGTTTGCGGCTGGCACCCAATGTCCGGAGCAGCACACTTTCCTGTACCCGCTGGTATTTGCTGATGAATACGGATGCGATGAGTACAATCAGTCCGGTGAGGATGCTGAATGCCGCCATGAAGCGCACTACGAAGCCTATCTTTCCCAATACCTCATCCAGTACTTCTAGGATCAGGTTCAGGTCGATGATGGAAACATTTGGAAACCTGGCCACCACTGCCTGCTGGAATTTTGCCGATACTTCCCTTGAAGGTACCCGGCTGATGAGTACATGGAACTGTGGTGCCGCCTCCAGTACGCCGGGCGGGAAGATGGCCCTGAAATTGGTTTGCACCCGTTGCCAGTTCACCTGGCGGATGCTGCCAACAATCGTTTTTACCAACATGCCCTGCACGTTGAAGGTGATGCTATCGCCAACGGATACACGTAGTCTTTTCGCGTAGCGGTCCTCTAAAGATACCAGCACAGGATCGTTGGGGCCATTTACTTTCGCACCCATTTTCCCTTTCAGCAGTTTTTCCGAATCTGTGAGCGTATCGCGGTAGGTTACCCGAAGTTCACCTTCAAAGGCCCGTGCAGGTGTGCCTTCAGTAGTATCGCTCTTTGCCTGGAGCGCATTTCTTCCATTCACCGTTTCTACCCGCATGGTAACGATGGGTACCTGCTGTTGTACGGGTAATTGGAAGTTTTTTGCAAGATCGGCTATAGCTTCCCGTTGGGAAGGCTGGATATCGAAAAGTACAATGTTTGGTTGTTTGCCGCTGGAAGAAAGCGCGACCCTGTTTACCAGGATATGTTGCACGAAGTAAAGTGTGCCGATGAATGCTGTTCCCAGTCCTATGGTGACGACCAGGATCAGGGTCTGGTTATTGGGACGGTAAAGGTTGGCGAAGCCCTGCCGCCACACGTAAGCGAGTTGGTGCGGCAGGAAACGTTTTACCGCTGCGCGCAGCAACCAGGCCAGGGCTACGAGCAGCAGGAACGCGACCAGGATACCGGTAGTGAAAAGTAATGCGCTCACCATATTACCCGTTTGCCACCAGGTGAACACGGTGATGAAAAGGAAGATCAGCAAATACAGGAGCCATTTTAGTGGATCGCGCCAACCGGGTTTATCTTCATTGGAAATCCGCAGGGTATAAAGTGGTGAGATATTACGGATAGAAAGTAAAGGCATGATGCCGAACAGCAGTGCAATGAAAAGTCCGGTGAGCAAGCCTTTCCCGATGGCCGGCCATGAAATGGACGGGGTGAGTTGCAGCGGAAGAATGTCTTTCAGCAGGTAGGGAAGCCCCTGTTGAACGAGTGTGCCCAACGCGCAACCGGCCAGCGCTCCGGCCAGACCAATGGCAGCAACCTGCAGCAGGAAAATCAGGAAAGTTTGTTTTCCACTGGCCCCCAGACAACGCAGTATCGCAATCGAAGTGATTTTTTCCCTGATGTAAATATGGATGGAACTGGCTACGCCGATGCAGCCCAGCAACAAGGCGATAAAACTGATGAGTGTGAGAAACGAGGAGAGGTCATTAAACTCACGTGCCGTTTCTGCTTTGCGGGAATCGGAAGTTTCAAAATCAAGTCCTTCCTGTTCGAAACGCGGTTCCAGCGTGGGAAGTTGTTGTGCCAGGTTGTTGCCATTGAACTTAAAGTAGAAGTTGTAACTCACCCTGCTCCCTTTCTGAAGTAAGCCCGTTGCTTCGAGGTACTGATAGGGAATATAAACGGGCGGGGCAACGGTGTTAGAGAGTCCCGTTCTGCCCGGCGCCTGTTCCAGTGCGCCTTCGATTTCAAAAAACAGGTTGCCTACCTGGATGGTATCGCCGGGTTTCGCGTTGAACTGGAGCAACAGTGTTTGATCTACCAGCGCCGCTTGTTTTTTCCGGAATGTTTTTCCTGCGTTGGCGGGTGCGGTTTGAAAGCTGCCGTAAAAAGGATAACCTTCTTCCAGTGCGCGTACCTGGACGAGCCTGGTTCCTTTCGATTGGGTGAAATACACCATGGAAGCGAAACTGGCTTCCCGCGCACGTTGTGTGCCTATACTGTCCAGCAATTGAAGTGCGGAAGCCGAGGGCGGCCTGTTGGTGTCCACGATCAGGTCGGCACCGGCGAGTTCTTTGGCTTGTGCGTCAAGGTCTTTTTGTACATTATCGCCGAGAGAAAAAATGGAAACGAGTGCGGCCACGCCCAATACGATGGCGCTCATGAAAAGCAGCAGGCGTGCGCGTCCCCGTTTGCTGTCGCGCAGGGCCATTTTCAGGAGCCAGCGGAACTGAATGGGTGTTTTACTCATGGCCTGGAAGTTGGTTCATCTGAAATAAGGTGTCCGCCTTTCAGCCGGATGATGCGTTGGGTAAGGGCGGCCAGTTCGGGGTCGTGGGTAACAATCACGAGTGTGGTGCCGGCTTCTTTGTTCAGGTTAAAAAGCAGCTCTATGATGCGGGCGCTGGTTTCAGCGTCGAGGTTTCCCGTGGGTTCATCGGCGAAAAGAATGGCTGGTTGGGTGGAGAAGGCGCGGGCAATGCAAACCCTTTGCTGTTCGCCACCGGAAAGTTGGGAAGGGTAGTGGTGCATGCGTTCGCCAAGTCCTACTTTCTGCAACAACGCTTCCGCCTGTTTCCGGCTGCTGTGTTCACCCCGGAGTTCCAGGGGAACCATCACATTTTCGAGGGCAGTTAAGGTGGGGAGCAACTGGAAGTTCTGGAAAATGAAGCCCACGTGGCGGTTCCGGATCGCGGCCCTTTCATCCTCATCGAGGTCGTTCAGCAGTGTGCCGTTTAATACAACGGTTCCTTCGCTGGCGCGGTCCAGTCCGGCGCAGAGACCCAGTAAAGTGGTCTTGCCGCTGCCCGATGGGCCAATAATGGCCGCGGTTCCGCCTGCGTCAATAGAAAAACTGATGGCATGCAGCACCGTTAGTTCGCGTTCGGCGCTCCGGTAGTGCCTGGTAAGGTTGTTTACGGAAAGTATCTGGTTCATATTGCGAAGGGCGTGGTATGTTTTTGGTAATTTTAAATGTACAAACTGGCAGTTAACTTTAAACCTGGTATATGTTAAATCTACGATGGATCAGCTTTTTTCTGGCCGTTTTTTTATGGATGGCATGTGGTAACAACAATG
>CAMLPA010000124.1 GCA_946481605.1 uncultured Flavihumibacter sp.
TCTACAAGATCACGGGCAATTGATGGAGAGAGCAGGTATTTTTTAACCTTGTTGGTGTTCCAAGTCAAAAAAGTGGTTGTGCTCCATCTGATTGCTTTATCCAACAACTTTGCGGTAAGTGAAACGTCCACACCTTTTGTATGCAGCACCGCACTGTTCTTCATGATCTCATCTCCGGCACCCAGTGTTGGATCAATAGGCGCATTGGCGACAAGGTCGGTACAGTTCTTAAAATAGTATTCGATTGATCCGCCGAGCTTTCCGGCCCAAAGTATAAAATCAGTCCCGATATTTGTTTGGCCGACCCGTTCCCAACGCAGATCGGGATTGGGCACATTACTTACAGAGGCTACCGGAACATTAGTGAGCACATCCGCGCCAGGACTGTAACGGATGGTAAGCACTCCAGCCACAGCGGTATTCGTATTTCCCTGATAGCCATAAGTAGCACGCAGTTTCAGCATATCTATCCATGCAGCAGTAAAAAACGGCTCCTTTGATACGGTCCATGCCGCGCCAGCGCTCCACAACGGGGTCCATTTATTGTTTGTGGAAAACCCGAACAGGTTGGATGCGTCTCTCCTGGCACTTCCGGAAAGCGCATACCGATCTTTGTAGGTGTACGTCGCATTTGTAAAAAATGAAACCTGCCTGGTGCTGGTACCGGCGCGCAATGTAGGGAGCGCAATACTTGCCGAGCCGCCCATATACCTGGGATGTAGCCTCTGCAAATCTGCATTGGCCGAGGTAAGCAGATTTTTATCGAAGCCATATAAAAAGGAGTTGTCTGCTTCCGCCTCCGTATGTTGTAGCTCTGTTCCGCCGATGGCGGCAACTGCATGATTACCCCATTCCCGGTTGTAAGACACCTGCGCGCGTGCCTGTTGTGAAAGTTGCCTGCTGTTCTGGTACAGCAAAATTCCGCCATAAGGAACGGCGCTGTTCTGGTAAGTTCCGCCTGGCGGCGTAAACTGGTTGATACGACTTCGGGTAAAATAGGACTCCTTGCTGCGGTAGTCTTGTGCAGACACATTACCAGACTGGCGCTGGTACATCGCCGTTATATCCAATCCCTGAAGTAAACGGAACGTCAAACCAACATTCATTAGAAGGTCTTCACCCCGTTCGGAGCGATCGGCAAGGCGCATCTCTTCCAATGGACGGAAGTCCCAATCCAGCAGTTTGCCATTTCCCGCGGTGTCTTTATAAGATTGCCGGTATTCATACGGTAGCGCCAAAGGGTTTCCCAACTCATCCGCCAGCCGGGCATAGGGCCAGGGTGTTTGCAGCAAAGTAGGTTCCGTTCCTGTTACGGCGTCATTCTTTACATACTGCAGCGTTGTACTTATTTCCAGGCGTTTTGTTGCCTTGAAATTCATTTGTTGCCGGATGGTTGCCCGTGATTGGTGGTTACCGATCACTTCTGCATTGGATTTATCAAAGCCTGCTGAGAAATAGTAAGTCATGTTACCGCTTCCTCCCGACACATTCAACGCGTACTGCTGACTTACCGCGGGCCGGTAGAAATATTTGCTGAAATCGTTTCTGAGATCGTTCTTTCCAATGGAGTCCAGTAAATATTTCTTTTGTTCATCGGTTAAAATTCCCGCCCTGTGTTTTCCAAGGATTTCCGCCACCGGGTTTACAATTGTAGTGGGCGATGTACTATTCAACATGGTATTGTAATATCCCTTTCCAAAAAGTTCCTCCTGTAATGCTATATATTCCGGGATCGGCATGGTAGGCTCATAAAACAGATCCTGCTCAGGCAATACCCGCATATTCACATTAAGGGAGATTTTCTCGGGCTGTGAGAATTTTCCTTTTTTAGTGGTAATCACGACTACCCCATTTCCAGCTTTCGCTCCCCAGATAGACGCTGCCGCTGCATCTTTAAGCAGGGTTACCTGTTGTACATCGTTGGGGTTGATATCCGCGATGTTTCCATTGTAAATGAAATTATCCACGATAATCAGCAGTTGGTTATCGGCCATACCCCCAAGTGTGCTGAGTCCTCTGATCGTTATTCCGGACCCGGTTCCTTTGTTGAAAGTTAATCCGGCGGTTGTTCCATCCAGCCGTTCCATTAGTGATGTAGTCACCCTTTCATTCAGGAGCTTATTGTCAATTGTAGCAAAAGACCCCGTACTTCTTTCCTTAGGAATTGTCTGGTATCCTGTACTGATAATTATTTCTTCCAGCTCTTTTACTTTGGGCAGGGCCGAATCCTGTTTTTCCTGGGCAAAGAGCGCATGGGAAGCACTGAACAACAGCACCAGCGTCAACATTACACACATCTTCATAGCAGTTGTTTATAATTTTGAGGAAATCATTGTTTCTTTCAGCACAAACTGTTTTAACCCTAAGGGGGCATTCCGGATGGTTCCTTCAAGGCTGAAATACTGGTCCAGGTCTTTCTTTAGCTTTTCCCGCATAACGGCTTCGGGGGTTCCGATTGGCCAGGCGGATTCATAACAAAAAGCATGTGCTTTTTGCCATTCTCTTTTATACTTATGAATAGCTGGATCATATAGGTATTTCAAACTGTCTTTTACCAAGAGTGTTCTGTGCTCAGAAGATTTCAGAAATCCTATCCTTTCTTCTTTGAAAGCTTTGTAATACATGTTCAGGACAGGTGCATTGAGGATGAAAAACCTTGTTGTTTGTGAAGCTGAATCTGTGATCAGTCCTTCTTTCAAAAAACCCGGACCTTCTATATAACCCGCAAAGCCGGAATAGAATGATTTTCCCGGCGCGGCCGTTACCTTATCCAGTAAGGGTTTTAGTGGTTTTGAATGATCGAAAGTGAAAAAATCGTCTTTCATTACCCAGGCAGTTTCTTTTCCCGCGAGCGCCTCGTTTATTTTGTCTGCAGTAACGTATTCTGCCGCGGTAACAGCTTTCAGAACCCGGTTTCCGCTGATCCAGACTTCATGAGGTATAAGTTGGTGGGGGAAGAACTTCTTAAATATGGTGTCTTCCGTTACCAGGGTTAACTCCAGGCCTTTCAACAATTTGTTCCGTTCAAAAAATGCTTTTACTTTTTCCTTCGGTTCAGAAGTCACCACCAATATTTTCACATCGTTTCTTTGCTGCTGCAATGCGTCAAGATGCGGCAGGGCTTTCACACAGGACGTGCACCAGGTTGCAAAGAAATCCAGTATGACCAGCTTCCCTTCGAAATCAGAAAGTTTCGCGGACTTCTCTTTATAATTAAGCAGGTGATTCAGCGTAATATCCGGAACTTTTTCCCCGGGCTTCAATGCCATGGAAAGATTTGGTTCCGATGTTTTTTGCGCCATTCCGTTCAGTAATAGCACATAGGTTCCCAGCATGAAAAAGAGTAGTTTTTTCATTTGCAGTTGGTTTTGGTTAAAAATTGATATCATGGCCGATGCGGCACCCTTGCGTGAAGCATCGCGATGCCTCTGCACCCAGGTATTATCCGCGTCGGTAGATTTAAGCCTGAAAGCCGTGTGGTGGATGGCCTGAAATAAAACTGAAAGCTAGTTCATCGGAAAAGGAACAGCAATCGTGCTTTCACCGTAAGCCGGTGAGAAATAGACCCATAAATGTGGTGGTGAAAAAACGGTGTGTGGTAAAACAAATATAGGTCAATTTATTATTCATCAAAATATTGAGCAAAATAAAATTAAAGGGATATCTCTCTTTGCCCGGTGAATGTTGAGCAAATTTTAGCGGAAGAATCACAGTTGATCGGGAAGCGTATCATTCAGTTACGACTGCGGCTCGGCATTGCACAAAAGGACCTCGCGCGGGGTTGCAGGTTCTCCCTTAATACCATTGCGGGCCTGGAGAAAGGAAGTATCCGTTTCAACCAGCACCACCGTTTTCATATCTGTCGCTTTTTCGGCGTGAACTATGATCTGTTTGATCCTTCCAAAACTTTTTCAGTGCCCGATTTCTCCTTGCTGAAAGAGAGTTCTGAGGCCTATATCAAAGCGAAAAACCCGGATGAACTAAAGGATTACCGCGAGAAGCTGGCGGCTAATAAAGTATTGTCCATTTTACGGGAGCGGGTATTGCCTTCGGGCTTTTTGAACGAACCCCGGGAAGTAAAAACGATCCGGATTATTTTAAAAGAAGATTACGCCATTCAGCCTTCCGGTTCTACCATCAGTAATGCTTTGAAAAAGCTGATCGATGAAAACAAAATAACAAAGGTGACCTCCTCAAAAAAACGTGTGTTCTTATACGTTATAGCTTATCCTGCCGTTCAAAATTAAAGACCTGTTTGCGGGTGGCATCACCCACTTCCGCCCTTAGTTTTCCTGGTCCTTCCAGTTTGTATTCAATGTATTTCGGGTAATCGTGCTGCTGGTTCTCGGAACGAAAGCCGTTCGGTGTATGCTGCATCATAGCGAAGCGGATGGGTTTGCCATTATCAGGTACATCTGCCACATAATAGCAGGTGGGGCCTTCGCATACAAACTGTAGTTTTTCGGTAATAGTCGTATCTCCTTCTTTTATACTGAATGAGTAGCCTGTAAGTAAACTGCTGTCTTCATTAAATTTCCAGTATTCAAAGCTATTCCGCTCCGTGTTTTTCCATTTGCCCGCGAGCCAGGAAAATTGTTTAACGGAAACGGTTGGATGTTGTGCCCAACATGTTACCCACGAACCTGTTACCAACAAAAAAAGGAGTAACGCTTTTGTTGCATTTATGTGGAAGTGCTGATCCGGAGCCTTTTTCATGCTTTAAAGATACAATTTTGGTTCCGGTTCGTTTTTATTGATCCATCCAGGCTTTGAACGCGGCGGCTGTTTCTGCGGAAACAACCACTTCTTCCGGCGCTGCGGGATTCAGTTCTACCTGTAGTTTTCCTTTGTAATGGGCTATAATCCTGCTTATCGCGTTCAGTTGCACCAGATACTTGCGGTTCAGCCGGAAGAACTGCGCCGGATCCAGTTGCTTTTCGATTTCCGCCAGCGATTGGTCAAGCAGAAACTTCTGCCCTTCTTTGTTTACAAGGCATACCAATTTGTGTGTGGCATAACAATAGGCTACATCTTCGGTTCTGATGCTACAATAATCCACGCCTTTTTTCACCAGAAACCTTTTTCTGAAAACCGCTGTTCCCGGAGAAGGCTGTTGAATGGCCCGCACGTCGGAAGCGGTAAACAGCTTTCGAAAACTGTGCACTTTTTTAATTGCCGCAGCCAGCTTTTCCCTACGAAGCGGTTTTAACAAATAATCAATGCCGTGGTACTCAAAAGCCTGTTGCCAGTACTCATCAAATGCGGTGGTGAAGATTACAGGACATGCCGGCGGCTCATTTTCGAACAGGCGGAAGCTCAATCCGTCTCCCAGAGAGATGTCCATAAAAAGAAGGTCGGGTACCTGATTTTCCAGCAGCCAGCGTTTTGCATCGGCTACACTGCTCAGGACCGATAATACTTCTATCGGTTCATCCATGTTCTCCAGTTCAGATCTCAGTTGATCGGCGGCAGGAAGTTCATCTTCAATGATCACAACTTTCATCGGTTTGTTTTATGCAAGTGGCAGTAAAGGGAGTTCTACCGTAAATGTCCCGTTAGCGGCAGACACGACAATATCTTTCCCGGTAACCAGCCTGTACCTTTCAGACAGGTTCCTCAATCCAATTCCCGATGGCGGACGAAACTGTTCTTTTATTCTTATCTCATTGGTCACCAGCAATGTTTGTCCATGCAACTGAAATTGAAGCCTCAGCGGGTCCTGTGCTGAAAATTCATTGTGTTTCACAGCATTTTCCAGTAAGAGCTGTAACGATATCGGCAGTAAAAGATATTGCTCCATTGCTTCGGCAGGAACTTTCATTTCAAGTTGCAACGCTTTTCCGAAACGGATTTTCAACATAGAAAAGTATTGCTGTACGAAGCCTGCTTCTTCACGAAGCAACACCAGGTCTCCCGCCTTGTTCTGCAGAATATAACGGTAAACATCAGCGAGGTTTTCGTTAAACTTTCTTGCCTTTTCCGGGTATTCGGTAATCAGGTGCGAAAGGGTATTCAGCGAATTGAAAATGAAATGCGGATCAATCTGGTTCTTGAGCGCTTCCAGTTCTGCTTCGGCCCTGGCCCTTTCCAGCCTTGCGCTCCTGAGCATTTCAGTTTCCGAATCTTTGAACAGGAACACCGTTTCATATACATGCACAATGAAGATCACACATATCATAATGATGAGTGTGGTAGTCGCCGTTATATCCCAGTTTATCTTTCCGCCTGCGAACAGGTGGTACCAGCCAATCATCATGAGCATACTTAGCGGCACTGTATAGAATGTGACCGCAAGAATCAGTGCGGCGATCTTCCTTACAGGCCGGTTGAACCAGTTAAAGTAGCTCCGCAAAGTAAACAGCAGGTACCTGTTGCCCTGCCATACCACGAACGCCAGTGCAATGGTGTACAAAAAACTCAGTTTTGTTTCCCACAATGAAAAGTTGAATCCCCGCAGTTGACCCGTAACAAGGGGAATCGCGATGCCAAAGCATGGAATGAGGATGAGCCTGAACCCAATATCATTGATATTGCTGGAGGTTCCCGGCCGCGTCGCCCCCTGTTCCATATTCATCCCGCTGTTTTCCACCCTCGTCGGTTTTGGTTTCTGACTGTAAAGTTTGCGTTTTAGTTTTACTTCAACAACCGTTTTTTCACCTAAAACCTTCTACATGGATACGACAACCATCAACTGGCTGGCCATTCTGGTGGCCGGTATTTCCGCCTTTGTGTTAGGCGGCGTCTGGTATTCTCCTGCTTTGTTTGGTAACGCCTGGATGCGCGCCAATAAGATGACCGAGGAAGATGTAAAAAAGGGCAATGCAGCCCGCATTTACGGCTGGTCCTTTGTGCTGTCGCTTATCATGGCGGCCAACCTGGGCATGTTCCTGGCCGACGGTCCTGCTACATGCCCAACGGAGTGTGTACAAAAAACTGATATTGCCTGGGGTGCCACTGCAGGATTTCTCGCTGGTATATGGGCCTTTTGCGGACTCGCCATCGTGTTTCTCTTTGAGCGAAGACCGGGCCGGCTCATCTTCATCAATGGTGGTTACCTGTTGGCCGCGCTTACCCTAATGGGCGCTATCATTGGTTTGTGGCGCTAGGAAGCTTGGCTTGTACACCCCAGCGTTCCAGTATGGGTTTTTCCAGATGTTGCTCCCGGTACTCATCCGGCTGCATAATCGGTACACCATATACAATAGGGTAATAACGTTGGCAAGATGGGCATGTGAGCAGTCCTTCCACAATGTCTCCATTTGTATCACGCGACACAATCCTGAGTTCAAGGTCATTTTTATCCATTGGGCAGCAAAGCTTTGCTATGGTTGATGGGCTCATACTTTTTGTTGTTGATGTTAAACTGCTGAATGTTGTTCAAGTAAATTGAGGTAAGTGCGTGTGGCCCGTTCGGGATCAGGTGCGCCCAATATGCCAGAGATCACTGCAATACCATTCATTTTCAGTGGAGCGAGCAGTGCAATATTCGCAGGTGTGATCCCTCCCGAAAGAAAAATTTTTCCACTGAAAATTTCCCTGGCTTTTAAGATGTTTGCCGGATTTACAATTTCACATGGTCCCGCGGAAAGAGATGGAAACATGGAGCAGAAAGAAATATAATCCATGTTGTTCGCGGAAGCCCATTGTACACGACTAATATCGTTGCCACAAGTGATGCCGGTGAGGAAGGGGCGCATTGCTTTTTCACGCAGTGCATCTAAATCATCAGGAGCCTGGTCGAAATGAATACCGTCCGCTCCCGTTTGAAGGAATAGCGCGGTGTTCTGGTTGATGAGCACGGGCACATGGAATTTTCCGGCAATCCCCATGATGGTTTGCGTATATACTACGGGATCACAATCCGGTGGAAAATGATCCCAGACCTGTATGGTGGAAACGCCTGCTTCGAAAACGGTTTCCAACAATGGCAATAATTCCATTAAAGGCATGGACGGGTCCACTACCAGGTAAATTCCATTCTTTATCCCTTGTTTCATTGCATTATTGTTTAACTCCATCCATTTTCAAGCGCGGTGAAAAAAGCGTTCCAGTACGGGTCTTTTTCCGGATAGGGTAACGGTATTTTTTCCTGCTTTGTTTCCAGCCATTTTCCTTCCTCTCCGTTGAGGAAATTCCCGATAATGGTGGCGCCAAACCCTTCCTCCTTCATATACTGCACCAGCATTTCCGCATATTGTTTACCGGTAGCCAGTATCATTGCCCCGGCGCCAATACTGATACACGGATCAATATTGAAAAAAGAGCAAACCTCACGCTGCACAGGCGCTTCAGGCATTTTCTCCGCATCAACCTCCACTCCTGTTCCGGAGGCGGAAGCCATTTCAAAAACGGCACCATACACTCCGCCTTCCGTAACATCGTGCATGGCTTTTAAGGCGCCAGGATATTTCGTGTTGAATGACGCGGCACACA
>CAMLPA010000125.1 GCA_946481605.1 uncultured Flavihumibacter sp.
CTGTCTTCATCGTGTACCCGCTCAAACCATTTTTCCGATGTAAGGATGCTGGTATTGTCGGTGATACCGAACACTTTTTCCAGTCCTTTTTTATTCCGGTATACTGTGTCCTTCTTCACATCCCAGTCCCAGATCATATCATTGGTGGCACTGGTGATAAGGTCGTAGCGGGTGTTCGACCAATGTATCTTTTCTTCGGCCAGCTTATTGTCAATGATGATGCGGACTATCCGCGCGATCCTGTGTACGATCATCATTTCAGCATCTGTAGGAAATTTAGGTTCGGCATAATACATGGCAAAACTTCCGATCACCTTATTGCCGGCCCCCATAAGTGGTACTGACCAACAGGCACGGAGGTTAAATGCGAGCGCGAGTTCTTTGTAATCTTTCCAGAGGGGGTCTGTGGCGATGTTCTCCACGATTACCGTTTCTCCCGTGAACATGGCTGTTCCGCAGGAACCGGTGGAGGGCCCGATTTTTACACCTTCCAGTGCATTGCTGTAAGCTGCCGGTAAATTTGGTGCCGAAAGCCCTGTAATGGTATTCGTTTCCTCGTCGCGCAGCAATACCGATCCTATTGTTCCCGGGATGATTTTTTCCAGCCCTGAAAGCATCAGGTCGATAGTAGCTTTTAATGTATTGGCAGAAATGGCGTTGTGTTCCAGCACCTGCCTTTCGAGGTCGGCCAGCAATTCCAACTGTCGGTTTCTCCGGCCAACATCATCCAATGAGGAATCCTCATCGGAAGGATGTTTCTTTCCAATGCCTGTATGCTTCTTCTTCTCGCTGGTATGGCGGTTCGTATCCATAGGCTACCTGGTGGTAAAAGGTGGCTAAAAGTACATTTTAAGCAGGTGGACAGCAATGGATACAGGACTCTTAACACATTAATTTCAGTTAATTAAGTGTTTTTAATTATGCCAATTAATTGCTTTCATGGGTGGCGATGCCTATACGAGGTCGATAGCAGAGTTATTGATGAAGTTCACCAGCGAAGCGGTATTCTTCAGGTTCAGCTTTTTCAGGATATTGTGCCTGTGCACCTCAACAGTTTTCAGGGAGATGTTGAGTTCTGTGGAAATTTCTTTGGAGGAACTGCCCTGCTTGATCAACCTGATGATCTGGATCTCTCTTTCGGAGAGCAGGTTAATACTGGGTGCCTGGTTTTCTTCCAGCAACTGTTCTGAAATGATGTTCTTCACTTCATCACAGATGTACTTGTTTCCGCCGTGCACTTCCAGGATGGCCTTGATCATTTCCTCGCGGGAAGAGTTCTTGGTTACATACCCTCTCGCGCCAATGCTGAGCATCTTTTTGGCGTACGCGGGCTGGGAGTGCATGGAAACCCCGATGATCTTAGTGGCAGGAGAAACCTTACGGATCTGCTGCGTGGCTTCGATACCGGTGGTGGGCGACATGTTGATGTCCATCAGAACGATGTTGGGACGCTGGGCTTTGGCAATTTCAATCGCGTCATCGCCGTTGCTACATTCGGCGATCACTTTGAATCGTGCATCACTATTCAGGATAAAGGTCCAGGTTTCCCGGATCAGCTTATGGTCATCTGCAATCAGGATGGAAATTTTTTCGGCTGACATAGATATTATTTTTTTTCTCTGGGAACTGTTACATTCAATTTACAACCTTTTCCCGGACTGGTCAATATTTGTACTCTTCCATTGAATAAATCTGCTCTGCTCGTGATATTTGAAAGGCCCAGACCTCTTTTTATCTTCTGCATTTCAAACCCAACGCCATCATCACTGATGTTCAGTTCAACGTATTCATCGTCAAAAGTAAGTTCAATAATAAGATTTTTTGCTTTCGCGTGCTTCAATACGTTATTTATTTGTTCCTGAACAACCCGGAACAGCATCAGTTTCAGGTTATCCTCAATCTCCTCTTCTTCCACATTGATGGGGTAAAATTCAATATTGATCATATTCGTGATGCGCACGTTCTCGATCAGATCGGTGATGGAAGCCACCAGTCCGAGATCGCCAATGCTTGGCGGCACCAGTGAGCGGGAGAGCTGCCTGATCTCCTGGATGGTATCCACGATGTTCTGTGCGCTTCTTGTGATCAGGTTCATCCTGTTCTTTTCATCGCTGCGGGCCAGTTCAAGGTAAAGTTTGGTGGTGGTAAGGATCTGGTTGATGTTGTCGTGCAGTTCTTTTCCTATCTGTCCGCGTTCCTTTTCCTGCGCGTCTATCGCGGCCTGGGCCACCAGTTTTTGTTTTCCCAGTTCCTGGCTCAGCAGTTCTTTCTCCAGTTGCTTCCGTAACGTGAGGTCCTGAATGGAACCTACCATACGGAAGGGTTTTCCTTCTGAATCTGTGAGCACGAATCCCTTTTCCATCACGTAAGCATACTGGTTATCTGCTTTCAGGAAACGGTATTCTTTTTCCCAATGCGCGGTTTCTTCGAACCGGAGAAAACGTTTCAGGCTGGAAAGCACTTCTTCCGAATCCTCCGGATGAATACATTTTTCCCAGAAACCGATATGTTGTTGTTCTGCGGTCACTTCATAACCGAAAAGGGTAGTAAAGCCTTCTCCCCAGTAAATGTAATCGGTATTCAGGTCCCAGTCGTAGATGGCCTCATTTGTTGCTTTCAGTACATAATTAAACCTTTCGTTGCTGAGCCGGAGTCTTTCGTCAGCGGTTTTATTTTCGATGATGATGCGTAGAAAATTAGCGGCCCTTTCCAGCAGGGCAATCTCATTTTCACCAGGCGCAGATACTTGTTTATAATACACATCAAGGCTACCAAGTACCTGGTCCTGCGAACTGATCACGGGCACGCTGCGACAGGAGCGGTAACCATGTGCCATAGCGAGTTGCTTGTGTTCTTTCCAGACAGGATCAAAAGCGATATCGGGCGATACGGCGTATTTTTTCTGGTGCATGGCCATGCAACCTGAAGTCTGCCCCTTGTTCACGGGCAATCCCGAGATCGCTTTCCTGAATGATTCGGGGAACGAGGGCGCTGAAAGCAGGCGTGTATTTCTGCCTGAAGCATCCAGTCCCAACACCATGCAGGAGGAGCCAAATAGTATTTCTTCCAGCCCTTTCACAAAGTAATGGATCGTGGTTTGAAGCGTCACCTGCTCCACGGCGTTTATTTCCAGCACCTGCTTCTCCAGGCCCAGTATCATCTGCTGCTGTCTCCTTTCAGTAACATCCCTGAAGTAAATGGTGATGCCTTCTCCAATGGGATAGGCACTTACTTCGAACCACATGTTCATCTCCTCATAAAAATCTTCGAAATGTACCACCACCTTTTCTTTCATTACGCGGTGGTAATTGTGGTAGAAAGGAGAGTCTACAGACGTTCTGAATACTTCCCATTGTTTTTTACCCACAAGGTCTCCTGTGGCCATATTCAGGATACGTTCCGCAGCAGGGTTCACGTAAGTGATGATCCATTCCTCGTTCACCGTGAACATACCATCTGAAATGGTCTCCATGATGCTGGAAAGGTATTCCGCGGTTTCACGAATACGGCGCTCTGCATTTTTCTGGTGCGTGATATCGGCGATGGTAAGACATATTTCCTCCACCACGCCTTTTTTATTGTAAACGGGATTGGCGTAAACATTGAACCACCGCTTTTCGGGGAGGTCGTAGCTGATTTCGTACACAAGTTCTCTGCCCGCAAGCACATAATTCATGCGCTCCATAAACATACCCCTGCGTTCTTTCGGCAGGCTGAGCGCATAAGAGATGCCTTCTCTCATTTCCGCGTTCAGGTAAGTCTGGAAATAGCTGATGGCCTTGTTGTTGAAGGTAACCACCCGGTAATCGGCATCCAGCAATACGAAAGATTCGTTGGTGGTGGAGAAGATGGCGCGGAGGTTCCGCTCGGAAATGCGCAAACGTTTTTCTGTTTCCTCTTTCTCCCAAAGCAATTTATTCAGTTCCAGCAAAGCTTTCTGCAACTCCATCTTACTTTCAATTACCAGCCGCTGTTGCTTTTTCTTTTCCGTAATATCCCGGATGATGGTACTGTGGAAAGAACGGCCTTCCACATCCTTGAAATGCACGCTGGTGATTTCAGCGTCAATCGCATGACCATTCTTGTGGAGCAACCTGAGTTCTCCTTTGTACCTGCCGTTCATATCACGTGAGCGGATGGCTTCATGGAACGACTCATCGGTAAAATCGAATATGTCTTTCCGCTTCTTCTGAAGGATTTCTTCCCTGGTATAACCGAGCAGTTGACAGATAGCATCGTTGGCATTCTGAACTGTCCCTCCGGGAATGGTGAGTAAAATACCATCCGCGCTGTTGTCAAAAAGATACCTGAACCTGTTTTCGCTGGATTGCAACGCCACCTGAGCAGCACGCATATCGGTAATATCCTGGAGCACGAGGTTGAACTTTTCGTATTCTCCGTTCACGCCTTTGGTGATGGTGCCCATAGCCGCGATGATCTTTTGCCTGCCGCTTGGTAGCACAATGCGGTATTCGTTCTGTATACCTGAGCCTTCTCTGAGTACCCGGCTGATACTTTCGTATATCTCTTCCCGTTGGGAAGGATGAATGAAAGATACGATGTATTCGAGGGTGAGTTCCGTGGCTGGATCGGTGATCTCCGCCAGTTGATAAGCTTCCTGCGAACCGTTGTACCTGTTCTCTTTAAAATCATATTCCAGGTAAGCCAGCTTCGCGATGCGTTGGGCGGTCTCCAACTGTTCCGTGTATTGCCGGAGTGCGGTTTCCAGTTTAATCCTTTCCGTGATATCCCTTGAATTGAGTACGAACCCATCGATAGATGGATCGGAGCGCAGGTCGGTAATCACGGTTTCCAGCCAGCGGTACCCTTTGGTGGCATGCGGGTAACGGTAAGGTGAAATAGTCGTTTTTGTTCTTCCTTCACTGATCATGGCATCGAACATTTCGCGCGTCCATTTCCTGTCGCCGGGATGAATATGTTCGAAAACGTTCTTCCCAATGTTCTCTTCCGGATCGTTGCCCAATACGGTGAGCGCGGTTGGACTCGAATACATGACCACGCCTTCGCTGTTGATGATCGCGATCACATCACCGCCGCTCTGCATAAGTCCGCGGAACTTGCGCTCGCTCATCACCAGCGCTTCTTCTGCTTTTTTCTGTTCCGTCACATCGCGCTGTGTACCCCATATTCTTTTGAGGTAACCATTTTCCACGATGCCCACGAGCGAGTTCAGAAAATATTTTCTATTGCCGTGCCTGTCGGTTTCCACAGATTCCACGCTGTTCAACTGGAACCCGGCACGGATAAAGTTTTTAAAGTATTCAATATTCTCGGGCTGGTCCAGGTTCACCATATCGCCAATGCTGGCGCCCAGCACATCTTCGGCTTTTTCGAACCCGTACATGCGTGCCATGGCATCGTTGCATTCCGCCAGGTAACCCGAGGCGATACCCTGTTCGATGATGCGCATTTCCGGCCACCCGATAAAAACGGGTTGCAGCATTTCAAAACGCCAGGTGCCTTCGGAAGTTTGCCGGATAAATGTTTTGTACCGCTCTTCGCTTTCGCGCAGGGCATCTTCCGTTATTTTACGGTGCGTAATATCGCTGATCACCAGTTTGATGGCGCCCACATGGGGATTGTCCAACATATTGTGCGCACGCACAAAGCACCATAGCCAATGTCCGTTGGCATGACGGATGCGCATTTCAATAGAACGCAGTTCCGGGGTATGTAATACATCCGTTTCAAAGATGCGTTTCGCAAGGTGCATTTCATCAGGATGGATGAAATCAAAACTGTTCATGCCCATCAACGCCTGTTCCTCATACCCGAAAAGCGACTTAGCCGAAGGTGTTACAAAACGGATGGCCGCGGTGCTGTCGATCAGCATCATCACATCCAATGAATCAGAAATCATGGCGCGGAATCGCTTTTCGTTGTTGGCGATGATTTCCGAGGCGGCCCGCTGTTCGGTAATGTCATTCACCAGTACCAGCCTTGTTTCGCGGGAATGGTAATTGAACGGGTAAGAATATACTTCCACTTCCCTGATTTCCCCTGCCGCCTTTTGGTGGCGCGAAGGGCTTTTCCTGCCCGGGGCTTGCGGGTCAAGCGTATTCATATAATTTTGAAAGCTTTTCCTGTCGGCCTCCGGCCTGATGTCCAGTATTGTCATTTCCACAAAGGCTTCCGCGGGGAACCCATAGTATTCCACAGCCCTTTTATTTACTTCAAGTATTCTGAGGGTGGCGGCATCGTACACCATCATGGGCATGGGATTATCCGTAAAGAACATCTTATAGAGGTTCTCTGATTCCCGTAATGCTTTCTGTGTAATCTTGTGCAGGCTCTGGTCCCTTACGATCATGCTGCTGAAGCGCTGGCCGGTATGATCGGAAAATATCCTGGAGGTGATTTCCGTATCCACTTTTGTTCCGTCTTTCCGGAGGAAGGTGATTTCACCTTTATAGTAGCCCGTTTTTTCACGTATCCTGATGGCGTAATGTACCCGGCTGTCTTCCGGATCGAGCAGTTTGTCTCTTCCCAGCGCGATCACTTCTTCTTCGGTATACCCCAACATTTTGCAGAAAGCAGGATTGGCCTTTATTACCCGGCCATCGGGATGACCAAGGACAATGCCGTCAAGACTGTTCATCACAATCAGCTCACCGCCGGGTGCGTTCTTTTCATTCCCCCATATCCTTTGCCCGTTCAGGATAAATTCCGTTTCACCATCTTTACGCGTTCTAGCCGCGATTGAAAAAAAATAATCCTCGAATGTACTTCCCTGTAAGAAGTGCAGGTGACAGGTTTCGCGCTTACCGTTTGATCCCGCCAAAGCCAGGAGTGTGGCCAGGAAAAGTGCTGCATCTCCGGGGTGGAGACGCACGGGTATAGAATCACCTTCCTTTAATTGTAATTCGTCTTCCGAATACTGATCAATGAAGCGTATGTTCCCATCAATATCAGTAATGAGCATGAAGTTATTCTTGTGCTCTTTCAAAGGATTGCTCATGCTATCTTTCATCAGCCTGGCTTATTTAAGCGGTCGAGATTTTGCGTAAGATACGGGTTTTGCCCGCAGTAAGAAGCCCCCTGCAAGCAGAGGGCCGGGGTTCTTCCTAGGAATCCAATATGTTCTGGAATGCTGATGGCTTAAAACGTAGTTTTTACACTTGTAAATATCAGGGAAATGAATAATAAAAAACAATAATCTGTATTGCGCTTTCCATATTTAAGCGTAAAATTCAGCATCCATTAAGGGTTTTCTTCTAGCCGGGTTTCAGTTTTTCTTCAGCGCAGTGGCCAGCCAAAGGAATTCTTCCAGGAACACCGAGACGCTCTTTTCAAAGGAAGGATCAGCCAGCGTACCATCTGCATTGAACTTTTTATCTACAAGTGGCGTCACCAGCATTCTTGGGGACGCGATACCGAAAAGCGCGGGCACCAGTTGAAGCAGTTGTTGGGCAGCCCGCATTCCTCCCATCGGCCCGTCAGAAGCAGTGGCAATACCGAACGCCTTGCGGCTGTGTTTGGGGAAATGATCGAGGAAGTTCTTCATGGTAGCTGAATAACCGCCGTTGTATTCAGGCGAAAGCAGGATAAACGCATCTGCATTGAAAACTGCTTCAGCAATGGGTTGCTGCGCCTCCGGAACCGTTTCCAGATTTTTATACACCTGCTGGATCGGCGGTAACCAGTGTTCGCGCATATCGATATAGGTAATGTTGTGGTCCGTTTCATTTTTTAACCTGTTGAGCAGGTGAATGGCCACCCGTTGGGTAACGCTTTGCTGCCGTGGACTGCCAGAAATGAGTACTATATTCATAATGATGTTTTTTAAGTTGAAAAGGAGCAACGCAAGTTTACACGCTATCACCCAATAAAAAAAGCGTTCCACCGGGGAACGCCTGTATAATTCGTATTCTTTTTAGGATCAATTCGCTTTGCTGATCACGGCTTCTTTTATCCAGGGAGCGAGTTCGGGGCATCCGCTGTAGCTTTCATCGATCATGATATAGAAATCAGGAATCCTGGTATTGAACCATTTTTCCAGCACTTCAAATTCTTTCTCTTTCTTAGCCATTTCCGCGATCTTGTTGTAATCGTCTTTCATGTTCATGCGGTGTGGCTCCGTTTTGGAACGGATGTACACGATGCGCACGCCCTGCTTTTCACGTTCGTCTTTGAAAGGAAGCGGTTGGGAGAATTCGCCAATCTTCAACTGGCTCAACCTTTTTACGAGGTCTTTGTCCATCTGATCGATGGTTACCACGCGAAGACCGCCGGTGTTGAACTTACCGAATTCGTCATCGCTGTACAATGCAACAGCCCTGCCGAAATCGATAGTACCCGCAATGAGTTTAGCACGCACGGAATCCAGTTTCACGATGGCCTCATCAATTTCCGTTTGTGTTACCTGTGGGATTTT